>JAQUTO010000124.1 GCA_028694305.1 Bacilli bacterium | reverse complement strand
CTTAGTGGCTTCACTGCCCGTTCCGGCAGTAGTAGGAATAGCGACCATTGGTGGTAACTTCTTAGTAAACTCTCTACCGTAATAATCATCAATGTCTCCACCACTAACAATAACTGCTCCAATGGCTTTCATGGAATCAAGAGGACTTCCACCCCCAAAGCCAATCAAGAAATCACAGTGTTCAATCGTATATAAATTAACGCCACTCATAATCATGGTGTCAGTTGGTTCACCTACTATTTCACCATCAATTACACTTTCTATATTTAAAGAAGCTAAAACCTCTTGTAATTTAGTTACTTCTCCACTTTTTATTAAATAAGGGTCGGCCACAATTAAGGCCTTATGTCCTAACTTAGCTAAGTCCTTTTTACTCTCATTAAAGATGTCTGTTCCTAGATTGATTTTTCCTGGTGTTATAAATGTTTTCATATCATAATTTCCTCACGCTTGTATTTTATCATAAAACTTTATTTAGTTCATCGTAAAAATATTTTGCTAATGGTACTTGTTATCCTCTATTCTTGACAGAACTACAAGTCCATGTTATGATTATTACGAAAAATGGTGTGTAGACAATAAAAAGGGAAAAGTGAATGTGATATGGAGATTAAAAGAGACGTTTATCTACAAAAACTAGTGCGTAAACAAGGAAATGGACTTGTTAAGATTATCACCGGAATTAGAAGAAGTGGTAAATCTTACCTTTTATTTACTCTTTTTCATAATTACCTAGTTAATAATGGCATTCCTAGTGATCACATTATAGAGGTGGCTTTAGATGATAGAAGTAATCTTTCTCTTCGTAATCCAGATAACATGCTCCAATTCATCAAAGAAAGAATTAAGGATGAGCAAAGATATTATATTATTTTAGATGAAGTTCAATTACTAGCCGAATTCGAAGATGTCCTCAATAGTTTACTTCATATTAATAATGCTGATGTCTATGTCACCGGTAGTAACTCAAAATTTCTTTCCTCAGATATAATTACCGAATTTCGAGGACGGGGCGATGAAATCCGTGTCTATCCATTATCGTTTGCCGAATTTGTTTCTGCTTATTCTGGCAGTAAAGATGAAGCTTGGGATGATTATTGTAACTATGGTGGTCTCCCCCTCATTTTAAAAGAAGAAACTATCGAAGATAAAACTAATTATCTCCTTTCTCAACTTAAAAAAGTGTATATCTCCGATATCATGGAACGCAATCGAATTCAAAACCCAATCGAATTTGATGAACTCCTAGATATTTTGGCCTCTTCCATCGGTTCTTTTACTAGTCCAAAAAAACTTTCTAACACTTTTCAAAGCGTAAAAAACAAGAAAATCAGCGATAAGACTATTAGACAATATCTAGAATACATGCAAAACGCTTTTTTAATTTCCAAAGCCAGAAGATTTGATGTTAAAGGCAAAAAGTATATCAATGTTCCAGTTAAGTATTATTTCGAGGATGTTGGTTTACGTAATGCCCTATTAGCTTTCTCACAAACCGAAGAAAACCATATTATGGAAAATATTATCTATAATGAATTAAGAATTAGAGGTTATCAAGTGGCGGTAGGAATAGTTGATGTCTATGGCAAAGATGAGAATGGTATAACCACTAAACAGCAACTTGAAGTGGACTTCGTGGCTACTCAAGGTAGCAAAAAGTATTACATTCAATCTGCCTATGCCTTACCTTCTTCTAGTAAGATCATTCAAGAACAAAGACCATTTCTAAAAATCAATGATTCCTTTAAGAAAATCATCATTGTTCGCGACAATATCCAGGTGCGAAGAAATGAACAAGGCATAGCCACAATTGGCGTTATTAACTTCTTGCTCAATGAGAATAGTTTAGATATATAATTTATCTTCATAATACCTTCTATTGTAGGGTCACATTAGCAAAGCGACCCTTTTATTTTGCCCTAAAATCCAGCATAAATTCACATAAAATCCATATTTACTAACTATAATAAATTTAGATATAGGGAGATTTACTATGAAACATCAGCGTTTTAAAAATTGGTGGCAGAAACTAACCACTACCCAAAAAGCCTATCTCAGCTCATTTACTTTAGTCCTTGCCTTAATAATTCTTTTAATTATTGTCTTTATTAATTTGGCTTAACACCATATAATAAAAGAAATAAGGGGTGATGATAATCATGGAAAAAGCAAGAGTCTATTTTACTAAAGATCTTAGTAGCAATGGTTTAATTAAAATCTACAAGGCTTTAGGCTGTCAACTAAACGGTAAAGTCGCAGTCAAGATTTCTAGTGGTGAACCGGGAGGCCATAATTATCTCGACCCAAATCTAATTCAACCTTTAGTGACCTCATTACATGGCACAATTGTTGAATGTAATACCGCTTATGAGGGTAAAAGAACAACTAATCATGACCACTGGGAAGCTATCATCAATCATGGTTTTACTAAAATTGCCCCTTGTGACATCATGGATGAACATGGTGAGATGGAAATACCAGTAAAAAATTGTAAACATCTAAAAGGTCATAATATTGTCGGTAAGCATTTAGCTAATTATGATTCAATGTTAGTTCTCTCCCATTTTAAAGGTCATCAGATGGCTGGTATGGGTGGAGCTTTAAAGAATATGGCAATTGGAATTGCTTCTAGAAATGGTAAGGCTTGGATTCATAGTGGAGGCTATACCACAGATCCGGATATTTTATGGAGTCACCTCCCTGCTCAAGACATCTTTTTAGAAAGTATGGCTGAAGCAGTAGAAGCAGTCATGGATTATTTAGGTAAAGAGAATATGGCCTACATTAATATTGCCAATAAACTTTCCATTGATTGTGATTGTGATTCTAATCCCCATGCTCCAGAGATGAAAGATATTGGCATATTCGCCAGTTTAGATCCTGTCGCAGTTGATCAAGCTTGTTATGATGCCATTATGAATTCAAGTGATAAGGGTAAAGCCTCTTTAGTTAATCGAATGAATGAGAAACATGCCATTCATACTGTTGAAGAAGCAG
>JAQUTO010000013.1 GCA_028694305.1 Bacilli bacterium | reverse complement strand
AGATTTAGACTAATCTTATCCTCACAGCCATCAAGATTATTAAAGATGATGCTCTTTTTAGCATCATTAAAGACTAAAGCATCAGTTGCTTGTAATTGTTTATTAGCACAAACATTAATCTCTTCTACCTTGGCTAAGACTTCATCATAACTAATGGCATTACCATACATAAATTGCCACCAAGTATCATAAGTCTCACCTGCAAAAACATTATAGAGACCACTAGTATCAACACTATATTGATAACTTTCTTTTAAGGCATTGTAGAGATATTCATTAAGAACAATCTCTTCACCCGGATGTTCATTAATATATTTTAGATTATTAATCCCCGTATATGATGTTGTGGTATCAGTCAATTTATGAGTTGACATCAAGGTATCGTCGACAATGGTTTTAATCGCACTACTATTAGCACTTTGGCTAGAACGATCCTTATAATACATATTAACTTGAATATCGCCATAATAGGCATAAATCTTCTCACCATTCTCTAACTCAATCCGGTCTTGTTCAACATTGACCCACCCTGGAACTTTATTTAACCAACCTGACACACCACGCCAAAGGAAAAAAATGCCAACCAAAGCTAGCACGACAACAATGGCCATTCTAATTCGAACGGTCTTTTTTGTTTCTTCTCCTGGATGTCCCCGTAATACTTCAATTAATTTCAATTCTTTTACCTCAAATAACAATACCATTTTAGACTATATCCCGTATTTTATCTACTAAAAAAAGAAGGTTCAATAAACCTTCACTTTTATAAGCCTAATTCTTTCCTTAATTCCTCAAGTGTTTTCCCTTTCGCGGTGCCTTTTTCTAATGCCCTACTTTCTTGGATAGCTTCTAGTGTCTCTTTATTTGGAACCTCTGATACATCAAATGGAATACGCCCTTTATAAACCACCAAACGCAAAAATAGATTGATTGCTTTTGTCAAGTCTAGTCCTTTTTTATTCAATATAGTTATTGCAATATATTCTATGTCTTTATCAATTGGAATAATCGTATTGGATGGACTATTAATGTGTGTCCAATCATGCTCAGGAAAAATCGGAAAATTGAATACGTTATATATCTCCCTTTGCCTTTTTAAGAGAATTGCTCTAGAGCCTACAATTGATCCCTCATGCATTCTTAAGAACGTCTTGTAATAATCTGCAACATAATGTGTATCAATTTTCCAAATTAAGTGTAATTGATTATCATTTGTAATGTTTGGAATTAGTATGCCTTGCAAAATTAGTGGATCTAAATGCTTAAATAAATCTGTATAGTTTCTAATATCTTCATTCATTGGACCAATACCAGTGACCAAATAATCTATGCTTGTGTCTAATATAGAGGCTAATGCGTATATTGTATCTATCCTCGGCATAGTCGAAAATGTTCCCCTATCGGCAGATTCTATATTATAAATCGTTTTTGTAGTAACACCGGCCGCCATAGCCAAATCGGCTTGACTTATCCCACGACTCTTTCTTAATTCCCTTACTCTCTTGCCAATCAAACTTAAGTTAATTGGTGTTATATTATCTTTATTAATCATATATCCTCCTAAAAAACCAGAAATATATTTCTGAAATCTATGTATATTGTATACATTATCGGAACTTATTACAATAGTTTTAGAAAGAAGGTGATATGTATTATGAGTTTCAAAGAATCAGAACATCCCCGTGATGAAAAAGGAAGGTTTATTGATAAAAACAATTATATTGTTAAAGAATGCCTCTTATTAGCTAAACTTGATATCTTTTTCCCTACAAACATAACTATATCTTTAAAGAATCTTATGTATAAAAACTCAGAAGAAGATACCCTAGAATACTTAGAAATGATTGAAGTGCTTGATGAACGTTGTTCTATCTCTGGAATTGCAGTATTTCGTTTTATGAAGTACAATAATACAGAGCATTATCAGTCGTTGAGATATGATTTCCAAGTTGTTTCAAGCATTAAATCTTCTACTTGGAATACATCCTTTAAAAGTAAATGTATAGAGGCCTTTTTCCATTTAAAATATGATAGAAATTGCTTAATGAGCAAACATTCATTAGCAAGATATACTCAAAGGCAACAAGACAAAAACAACCCTTTTAGTGAAGAAACATTTTTAAAAGTCTATAATAGTAATATAAATTATGTTGATGAGAAATCAAATAGATTTGTGAAGTATTATGATAACCTTGCAATTATTGTCGATCAAGACAATGTAGTAATTACAGTTATCTACCGAAGAAAGACCCGAAAGGAGTGGACACCATGTCAAAATACGAAGAAATGAAGAAAAAGTTTGAAGCTTTTCTAAATGAAAAAGGTCATATTGACGCATATTGGAAGTTCTCTTTTGAGATGGAAACGTGGTTTGGCGATAACTACAATCAGCTTCTCAAAGAAGATCCAGTCAAAACCAATCTTTTAAATGATTTGCCCGATATACTCGCTTCATATGATACAGAACCAGAGGCTGGGGTGTTATCTGGAGAAGACTTTTATAACAAGATTAAAGACATCTATGAAAAGATGTTAAATGCGCATTAATCAACATCTATTCTTGTGATATTAAAACCATAAAAAAGAAAATCCACCGACCAATGTCGGTGGATTGTTGTTTAATGCCATTCAAGCATATTCTTTAAGCGCTTATAACGTTGTTCGGCACATTTTTGCGACTTAGCAATTAATTCAGCCGCATGTTCTGGATTAATATTTGGTAATTGATTATAACGAATTTCATTATAAGCAAAATCTTTGAATTTAGAGAAATCAGGTTCTTTGCAATCTAGCGTTAATGGATTCTTGCCTTGAGCTTCAAGTCGAGGATCATAACGATAGATTGGCCAATAGCCACATTCTACTGCTTTTCTTTGTTCAATTTGGTGATTCATTAACCCACCCTTAATACCATGTTCTTGGCATGGAGAATAAGCAATGATAATGGATGGTCCATCATAACTTTCAGCTTCTAACATGGCCTTAATAACTTGATTTGGATTGGCTCCCATTGCGACTGTTGCAACATAGACATGACCATAAGCCATCGCAATCGCAGCTAAATCTTTCTTAGCTGTTTTCTTACCGGCAGCAGCAAATTTAGCAATTGCACCAGTTTGAGTGGATTTAGAAGCTTGACCACCAGTATTAGAATAGACTTCAGTATCGAGCACAAGAATATTAACATTCTCTTCATTGGCGATAACGTGGTCAACTCCGCCATAACCAATATCGTAAGCCCAACCATCGCCACCAATAATCCAAATTGATTTATCAACTAAATCATTGGCATATGGTTCGAGTTCTTTTATTCCAGCACATTTAGAGGCTTGAATTAATTTAACAATCTTTGGTTTTAGTGACTTAGCCAACTTCTTATCGTTTTGATGCTCTAAGTATTCATTTAATAAGGCTTGTAATTCTGGTTCAACGTTCTTGATATTCGCTTCTATTATTCTACGAATATTCATGAGTTTGTAGTTGGTAGCAATCCGCATACCATAACCGAATTCAGCATTATCTTCAAATAAGGAATTATTCCAAGCTGGTCCCTCGCCATTCTCATCAGTAGTAAATGGTGTTGATGGTGTAGCGCCACAATAAATTGAAGAACAGCCCGTTGCATTACCAATCATTAAGTCTGAGCCAAAGAGTTGGGATAAGAGACGATAATACGGTGTCTCACCACAACCCGCACAAGAACCGGATACTTCAAAGTATGGTCTTAAGAAAGAGGCTCCTTTGAAAGTAGTAATTGGATAATAATTAGATTTATAAGAAACATGTTTAAATAAGTAATCAGCAGCAACACCTTGCTCCATTTGTGTCTTAACATCGACCATTTCTAAAGCGTGTTTCTCTGGTTTAGTTGGACATTCAACCATACATAAACCACAACCAACACAGTTTTCAGGTGTAACTTGAATCTTATACTTTAAGCCCTTAACATTAGGACCACCCATTGCATCTAGTAAGCCATCTTTAACAATTTGTGGTGCGGCCTTAACTTCTTTATCATCAAGTAAGAAAGCGCGAATCGCACCATGTGGACAGACAAAGACACAGCGGCCACATTGGATACAATTTTCTTTTTTCCATAATGGGACTTCGCTTGCGATATTCCGCTTTTCATTATAAGTAATATTTGGTCTCATTGAACCATCTTCACGATTAAGTTTAATGAAGGAAGAAACCGGAATATCATTGCCATTCAAGCTAGCAATTTGTTCGGTGTAAATAAAGTAGGCATCTTCGCTTAAAGTCTTATTGGCAACATTAAGTTTGGCCCAACTAGGATCAATCTTAATTTCCTCAATACCCTTACCGCCCATTTCAATGGCTTTATAGTTTAAATCAACAATATCTTGGCCTTTCTTGCCATAGGCTTTCTTGGCCATCTCGCCCATATATTGAACCGCTTTTTCATAAGGAATAATTTGAGGATTTAACTTAAAGAAAGTTGATTGTAAAATTGTATTTGTATGGCGACCCATGCCAATATCTTCAGCAATTTTAGTTGCATTAATAATATAGAAATGCGCATGTTTAGTAGCTAGTTCTGATTTAACTCTATTAGGAAGATGTTCAACAATTTCAGCCTTACTAAAAGTTGTATTTAATAAGAATGTTCCTTGATCTTTTAAATTCTCTAACATATCATACTTGATTAAATATGAATCCAAAGAGCAAGAAATAAAGTCAGCATCTTTGACATAATAAGTTGAGCGAATTGGAGTCTTACCAAAACGAAGATTCGATCTAGTTGCTCCCCCAGCTTTCTTAGAGTCATAAGCAAAATAAGCTTGTGAATATAGTTCGGTATGGTCACCAATAATCTTGATTGAATTCTTATTAGCGGAGACTGTGCCATCACTGCCTAAACCATAGAATAAGCAAGATGTATAATCATGTTCCAATTTAAAGTTTGGATCTTCTTTTAATGATAAATGAGTGACATCATCATTAATACCAATGGTAAAACCATGGAAAGGATTCTTCGACTTTAGATGATCAAAGACCGCTTTAACTTGAGTAGGTTGAGTATCTTTACTAGAAAGCCCATAACGGCCGCCGATAACTAAAATATTAGGTCTAGCTTCTTTAATAACTTCATGGACATCAAGATACAGTGGTTCACCAGTAGCACCAATTTCTTTAGTTCTATCTAGAACTGCAATTTTAGTGACAGTTTTTGGTAAAACATTAAGTAAATGTTTAGCTGAGAATGGCCGATAAAGATGGACTTTAATTAAGCCAACCTTTTCACCATTTTCAATTAGTTTATCAATAACTTCTTCAGCAGTTTCACAGACTGAACCCATCGCAATAATAACCCGGTCAGCATCCTTAGCCCCATAGTAAACAAATGGCGCATAAGTTCTGCCAGTTAATTTGGAAATCTTATTCATATAGTCAACAGTAATATCAACAACTTTAGCGTAGTGTTCGTTTTGAGCTTCACGACCTTGGAAATATAAATCATCATTCTCATTACCACCACGGGTAACTGGATTAGAGTGAGGATTCATAGCCCGACTCTTGAACTTGGCTAAAGCTTCTTGATCTAAAAGCTTAGCTAAATCAGCATAATCTTGTAATTCAACTTTTTGAATTTCATGGGAGGTTCTAAAACCATCGAAGAAATGTAATACTGGAGCACTAGCAGCAATCGCCACCAAGTGGGCCAAAGGTGCTAAATCAGCAACTTCTTGGACTGAATGGGAACAAATCATTGTTACCCCAGTTTGCCGCACAGCATAAATATCTTGATGATCACCAAAGATAGATAAAGCGTGAGTGGCAAGTGATCGAGCCGAGACATGCAAAACACCCGGTAATTCTTCTCCCACCCATTTATAGATATTTGGAATCATTAAAAGTAAACCTTGCGATGCGGTATAAGTGGAAGCTAAAACGCCACCTTGTAAAGCACCATGGACTGTGCCTGAAGCACCAGCTTCAGATTGCATTTCACTGACTTTAACGATACTGCCCCAAATGTTAGTTTTACCTTGTGCAGCCCAATCGTCAATGTGTTCTGCCATTGGAGATGATGGTGTGATAGGATAAATACCTGCCACTTCACTAAAGGCATATGACCCGTAGGCACAGGCCTCATTACCATCCATTGATTTAAATACTTTCTTACCCATATTATTCCTCCACTTTCTTTTTCAGTTTTTTCTTAATATCTTGTCCGATATCAGCCCGCTTAAGAGCTTGATCAATCGTTAGTTCTACAAAGCCTAATTGAGTACCAACATCGTAACGTGTCCCACTAAACTCATAAGCACAAACGCCTTGAGTAGTAATTAAACTCTTAATTGCATCAGTGAGTTGAATCTCTCCCCCAACTCCAGGTTCTGTTTGTTTAATAGCAGCAAAGATTTCAGGAGTTAAGACATATCTACCCAAACTTGCTACCCTTGATGGTGCAACACTTGGATCTGGCTTTTCAATAAAGTCTTCTACAAAGTAAGTTGCCCCTTTGTGTTTTGAATATTTGATGGCACCATATTTATTGATAACCTTTAGTGGTACTTTTTGAACTCCTACCACTGAGGTGTGATATTCATTGTAACAATCTATCAATTGTTTAATTGCCGGGACTCCTCCCATAACCACATCATCGCCAAGCAAGACTGCGAATGGTTCATTTCCCACTGCTTTTTCAGCAGCTAAAATGGCATCGCCCAAACCTTTTTGGGTCTTTTGGTAAACAAAGGTAATCTTGGCTAACTTTTGACTATGGCGCAAGACTGCCACTAACTGTTCCTTACCATGTTCCTTAACAAAGTTTTCCATCTTAGCATTTCTAGTAAAATACTCAACGATATCTTGCTTGTGTTTAGAAATGACAATAATTATTTCCTTGATTCCCGCTCGAACCGCCTCATCAATGATTAGTTCAATTGTAGGAACATCAATAATTGGTAACATCTCTTTAGAAACAGCTTTTGTAATTGGCAAGAAACGTGTACCATATCCCGCGGCTGGAATAACTGCCTTTTTTATTTTCATTTTTTCATTCCTTTTAATGTCTCGTTGACAATCTTTTTGAGCATTTTTAAGTCTTTGGTAGAAAGATTCATATTGCTATCAATAATGCCACCAGGTAAAGTCATTTTTTCATAGATAAAATCTCCAAGTTTTGGTAACTTTTCTTTAGCTTTTGCCGTCTTTTTAGGAGTTGCACCATATTTAGTTAACTTAGTTTGGAGACTTCTAACATCGTAACCTTCTTCCATCCGAATCATTGGATCAAAGAAAGCTAAATCCTCCCGGATTACCGCTTCTTTAGTGCCGGTCTTTTGGGATAAATCATAAATTGTGACATATTTTTTCTTAATAGTTAGTAGTGCTTGCAAATACTTTTGGGCCTTGACTTTACTGAGTTTGGTCATTTTTATTCACCACTTTCTCTTAACAACCTTATTTTAACATAATACGTAGTTAAAATAAATAAGAAGGGATTATCTGAATTATTCAATCGCCAAAATTTGAAAGCACTTACATACTTTTAGGTGGTTGTATTCATTCTTGTTTATGATAAAATAAAAATGCAATCGAGGTGATTTCATGGTCAAAGAATCTTTTGTTATAGTAGCACCAAGTGGTCTAAGTTCAAGACCAAGTGCAGCTTTGGTCTTTGAAGCCAATAAATTTGATTGTGATTTGGAACTTCATTATGCTAACGACATTGCAAACATGAAATCAATTATGAATATTATGGCTTTAGTGATTGGTAAAGGCGAAAAATTTGAAATTGTTGCTAAAGGCAAAGATGAAGTGGCCGCCCTCAACCACCTCAAAGCCTATATGAAAAAAACTAATTTAATCTAAAAAGAACTCGCTGTTAAGTGAATTCTTTTTTTAGTTATATTTATGCGAACAATGACAGCCCGGTGATGAACGACTAGAAAAAGCATTCTCTCCTAAACTGACACTTTCTTGAATAATGACATCTGCCATTCGATCACAATCATAAAAAGCATACATTCCTACTGAAACTAAAGAATCTGGTAAAGTTACATAATTTAAATCATCACAATCAGCAAAGGCCCAATCACCAATGGTGGTGTACCCTTCTGGTATGACTACACTATAAACAGATTGAGTAAAGGAAAATGCATTATTAGCAACGCCCGTAACTGCTCTGCCTTCATATTCGGTTGGTAAAACTAAGTTGAGTGAATTCCCCGAGTAAGAGACCACAGCGTATTCGCCATTTTCTTTTAAGACATAAGAAAAATCAGAACTTGATAATGTCACAATCCATTTTGCATATAAGGTAACATCTTGATTTGGTGAGTAAGGAAAAACGGCTGGAGTTACATAATTTACATCTTCATACCAACCTGCAAAAGCATAATTAGGTTTTGAAGATACTGGTTGTAACTCAATTGGTTCAGTTTCATTGGCCTTAACACTGGCCACACTCGTTCCACCCAAAGTGACAAAAGAGACTTCATAAAGTGGAGCCGCTTTAGAGCATGAGCAAAGTAAAAGACCCAACAGCAAAACGCTGACTATTTTTTTCATTTGCTCACCTCCATAGCCTAATTCTAGCATTTTAAGGCCTTTTCTACCATATAAAAATGGAGCCCGTAAGCTCCATCTTTATATCTTAAGGAAAGATTTAACTACTTTTCAGTAATTGCGGATCCAGCATATGTGACACGGTGGTTGTTGGTTGTGTAGAACACAACATCAATGTTAACAACCTTATCAGCATATGGTGTTAATTTAGCAGCATCAGCAGTTGTAATACTATAACCTTGGAAGGCTTTAGTTGCATCATCTGGTGCTTGGAAATTAATATATTTGCCAGAAACGACAACTTTTAAATCAACATTATAAAGTTTACCTAAAACCTTATAATCTGAGTCGTTAATGGCGTAGAGGTCTGCAGCAGAAATTGCTGTAGCAGTTCTAGAATAGTCATTGCCTCTTGATAAAATATCAACAGCAACACTGGATTCAAATTCGTATTGTGAATAATACTTGGTTAAGGAACCAGAAATTTGAACCTTATCACCTAACTTAACATCATCAGCAGAAGATGATTTATAAACATACATATGATCTTCTCCGCCATCTTCTTTGACCCAGTAATAACCACTGGAGATAATGTTATCAACAAGTCCGGTAAATTGAACTTGAATCTTGGTGCCAGCAGCTTTATAAGCTTCAACGATGGCATCAACATCATTAGAAACAACCATTCCTTCTGGTAGTGGCATAATATAACCACTTAATTCTTTACTAGCAGTTTTGCCTTCATAAGAAACTGTACCAGTTAAGGTATAAGCTTCGGCTGGTTGATCTGCGGCTGGACGAGTATAGATTAATTTAACTCTGGTATCGTCCCATGGTGCGACGGTAACACTTTCGGTGTTGGCCTTGTAAGTAACTTCTAACGTTTGACCTTCTTTAGTAACATATTTTGGAGCAAGAATGTTAGCGGTAACTTGTGTGTAACCACTGAAGACGATTGCCCCTGCTGCAGCATCAACTAATTCCTGATTAGGATCAGTTTTACTACCACAGCCAGCAAGTGATCCTGCAAGCATGACGGCAGCAAATGTTAATGCTGAAATCTTCTTTGAAAGTTTCATTTTTTCACTCCTTTATTTTTTTAAAATTAGCGTAATCTGAATTCGTATTATCACCTAGAACCATATCGTAGTCTTGGGAAGCAAATCCCGGATTCCATCCAGCACTTACTTGATAAACACTGCCGACTTCAATACGATTCATTTGATACATTGGGTAGAGCTTCGCATTTGCAAAGATACTAACTGTAATATCAGTCCCTTCAAGTTTACCATAAACCGTAAAAGCGATTGAGTCTTCGGACTTAACGACTTGTTCAACCAAGACATTGGTAGTCACGAATTGACCATAATAACTTGTTAAATCTTTGGATAAATCTAAAGGAATTTGTGTGATTTCATTATCACTTGAGATTATCGTATAAGCGTAATCTCCAGTCGATTTTGTTTTCACATCCGAGATTTGAATGGCGCCGTTATATTTGGTTGGTCTTCCATAGAAAGAAATGATACGACCAACTTTAGCAAACGCTGTTAAGTCGCTGGAGTAACCCCCATAAACATAGAGTCCAGCATATTCTTCTTCTCCATTTTCATTAATGGTTGGAACTACATCCCTGATGTAGACAGAATAAGCGGATTTAGCGACCACTAGACCCGTGATTTTAACTAGGGTTGCGGATGGTCCATATGCATCGTAATTATGTACGACCTCATAAGCTGTAACTGGCACTCCAATTGGAGTTGCATCATAGTTAGGATCATCTTCACCATAGACACGTCGACCTGAATGACGCGCGTTATCTGATGCTAATCTAAAGTAAGAATAGTAAGCACTGCCTGTTGCTGTATAGTCCTTAGTATAGGCTTGTTCTACGAGTTCAAGATTAAGATTACGATAATCACTAGTCTCACTACTTTGATACCAGACCCAAGCCAAGTATCTAGAACCTGTACTATCCAAGAAACCCGAGACAGCAACTTCCGCTTCAATGACAATACTATGTGCTCCCATTAATGCTTTGCAAGTGAAGTCACTTGCTGCTTTACCCCATGGTTGCACTAATGCAGTAGATTCAGGAGTATCAATTCCTAAAAATCTAATGGTAACATTGTGCTTATTTAGTGTCCTAAAATTAGCAGTATCACCATCCACGCAACCAAGTAAACTTACTTCACCAGCATATTGCTCGATAAAATCCATTTCTTGGTAGTTGGCCGCTCTTAATTTTAAAGCATCGGTTTGATCAGTATTTAGGGTTGTTACTGTGCTACTACTTGAGGAATAAGAGATGGTACTGCTTGACGATGAACTCGCACAAGCCACCAAAGTTAGACCAACAAGTAATCCCAGTAAACATCTACAAAATCTCTTCATCTTCTATTGATAATTTGGTAATTGTGAAACAGCATCTTTCAAAGCATCTTCGATACTTTGTCCAGAAACTGTGATAGCAGGAATAATATTACCGACAACTGTTCTAACTTCACTTGATCCAACAAATGCTGGTGAGAAGTAGGACTTATATTCGGTCATATATACTTCAGCGTTAACCTTTGCAGCTGCTAAAGTTGAAGCCTTAGCTGGTGTATCAGGAGTTGAATTCAAGAAGTTTTGGTAAACTGTTGAAGCTGTTGCGCTCTTGGAAACTGGATAGTAACCAGCAGCGATAGCAAATTCAGCATTAACTTCAGAACTTGTTAAGTACTTGATTAATAACCAAGAAGCAAGTTTCTGTTCATCTGTGCCATTAGCAAGCATTGCAATGTTTGTACCTTGTTGGATAACATACTTGTGATCTGCATCCTTGTAAGGAACAGCTGCGACGCCAACTTCATAAGCACCATTGGCGGCTGTTGCATAGTATTGAGCACCAGCTGAACTACCAACTGACATAACATATTGGAAAGCACCAGCATTATTAGCATAGGATTGTTCCCAGACTGCTGGAGGAGCGAATAAATGATCAGTATACATTTCACTTACCCAAGAAAGCATTGTTCTTGTTTCGGTGGAATCAAACTTAATATGACCTTTATCAAATGATTCTAATTCAGTATATGTGCCACCCCATTGTTGGACATAAGTAATAAATTGGTTGGCGGCAGCATCGTATGATAGTGGATAGAATTTTGAGAAATCACAAGATGAGAAATCGATACCAGAAACTGTATCAATCTTGGATTCTGTAGCCATGACAGCTTTAATGATGTCATAAGATTTTTGTGCTACATCTTTTACTTCATCCCAAGTTGTTGGAACTTTGAGATTGTGAGCATCAAAGAAAGTCTTGTTATAGGATAAGACTTCGGTTGATTTGTTGAATGGTAAACCAAAGGTGTAGCCATCAACTAAGGATGTAACTTCGGCCATATAGGATGAGTAGTAATCAGAAACATCAATACCAACTTCTTTTGAAGCAATGTACTTGTCGAGTGGTACTAAAACTTCACCCGCAATGTACTCTGAGAAGTGGTCTGGATAACCGATAACAACGTTAGGTGTATTACCAGTTGGAATTTCCAAGGTAACAGCTGACTTTAAATTGTCATAACCACCTTTTGAGACTGCTTCAACTTTGATATAAGGATATTCCTTTTCAAATGAAGCAAGTGCGGTTGCTAGGGCATCCTCGACTGCAGTAGTCGTAAACGAATGCCAGAACGTAATGTTTGTTGTCCCAGCTGCTTTTAAAGTATCAACAGAAATAACATTAACATCTGGAATGTTATAGCTAATTTCTTTTGAACTTCCACCACAACCAACTAAGGTTGTAGCGAGAACAGAAGCAAGAACAAGCGTCGTAATTCTCTTTTTCATTTCATCTTCCCCTTTTCTTTTTTATATAAACAGCATTTGTCGTAGCTGTATATACCTAACCTTTGATACCACTACGTGAGACCCCACGCATGATATACTTTCTAAAGATAATAAAGAATACTAAGATTGGAGCGGTAACTACAGCGGAAGCTGCTAACTTATAGTTATCGTAACTCTTGAATTCTTCAGTAAACATCGCCATCAAACCGTTGGTAATCAAACGGTGTGGTCCTGCATTAGCAACTAGTTGTGGCCAAATATAAGCATTCCATGCACCCATTAAGGCCAAGATAATAATCGTGATAATTGAGGAGATACCAATCGGGATCATAACCTTAAATAAGTAGCCAAAATCCCCCATTCCATCAACTTTCGCCGCTAGATATAATTCATCTGGGATTTGCTTAAATGTCTGTCTTAAAAAGAAGATATAGAAGACACTTACGCTGAATGGGAAAATCAAGGCAGTATATGTTTCCATCCAACCCAAGACTGAAATTGTCATATAGTTGGTAATAATCATCATCTCACCCGGAATCATCATTGTAACTAGCAATGCTCCGAATAATAATTCACGGCCTTTGAACTGCAAACGTGAGAAAGCAAAGGCTGCACCAATGGTGGTAATAACGACCATAACAGTAGTACAAACAGAAACTAATAAAGTATTTAAGAAATATCTACCAAATAAGGCAATTTGGGAGAACACATAAGCATAGTTTGACCAAGCAATTTCCCGTGGGAATAATGTTGGTTGTGGTAAATCCAATTCTGTCACAGTCTTCAAAGATGTATTGAGCATCCAGTAGAAAGGAATCAAAATAAAGATAGCCACTAAAATTAAGAAGCCATAAAGTAAGATTTGAGTGATGATGTGTTTTCTGCGATAAGCCTTTTTGGCCTCTTCGCTAGCAAAGTACATGTTTTCTTCTTGTTGTGCCATGTTTGCTCACCACCTTAATAATTAACTTTCTTCTTGCTAACATAAAGTTGAATAACTGTGAAAGCAAGAATGATAAGTAATAAAATAACGGATCCAGCTGACGCTCTAGAAAGTGCTCCCGCTTGCATCATATTCGGCATTGTCTTATAGATGAAGCCAACCACGGTAATCCACATATTGGTATTTCCATAAGGTCCGAATGTATATTGACCATTGCCGAAGATAGCAATGACATTTTCATACGATTTAAAGGCACCAATAAAGGAAGTGATTGTAATGTAAGCAATCATTGGTGATAATAATGGAACTGTGATTTTACTAAAAATCCGACCCCGCGATGCCCCATCAATTTTAGCTGCATCATAGTATTGTTTATCAATACTTTGTAAGCCGCTTAAAAAGACAAGAACCTTAAACGCAAGACCGGTCCAGACAGTATAAACAACGATAACAAATAAGGAAGACCAATAACCGCCACTTGCAGCATTGGTTAACCAAGCTACAGGGCCGACTCCAAACCAGGATAAAACTAAGTTAACTAAACCATGGTTTGTACCAAACATAACCTTGAACACCAT
>JAQUTO010000123.1 GCA_028694305.1 Bacilli bacterium | reverse complement strand
TCAAAGAAAGCTCTTAAAGAGGCTGAAATTGCCAAATTAAGAGAGATTATCTTTGAGTATGGAACAAAAAATAATGTCAAACTCAAGCTTTTACCTCGTCAAGAAGAATTAGCCGCTCAAATTCCTGATGATTATGTGGCAGAAAATGAACCAGATGATGAGGAAGTTGAAGTAGTCGAAAATAATGAAGTCAAAGAAACACCCAAAAATCCAGAAGTAATTGATACTACTGAGGTTAAGGATGAGCCGAAAAAAGATATTTCAACTAACGCAGAAGCTATTGATACTGCTGAGGTGAAAGACGAGCATAAAGAGGAAGACAAATAACTTCCTTTTTCTTTTCTCCAATAAAAAGTGAAGTTGGAGCATTAGTTTTGTAGGTAAATACAAATAGAGGGCAATTATGGATCGACAGTTACTAGAAACATATAGCCAGCGTCTTAAAGATGGTGATGAAACTGTCATCGCACCAATTTATCAAATGACTAACCGTATCGTATTTGCGGTAGCCTATTCAATTTTGAAGGATGAATTCAGTGCACAAGATGTCATGCAAGACACCTATATAAAGATGAGGGCAAGTATCGGGTCTTATACAAATGGGACAAACTTTTTGGCTTGGCTCACGACTATCGCTCGTAATTTTGCTTTGATGGAATATCGGCGTCGCAAGAAAGAAGTGACGATTGATCCAGTTGCGGCAGAACCGTTATTTGGCAGCGTGACTTATGAATACGAGCAAAAAAATCCAGTCTTAGAAGCCGCTCTTGCCTGTTTAAGTGAGGAAGAAAGAACAATAGTTTTCCTCCACATCAATGGTGATTTAAAACACCGGGAAATAGCGGATGCCACTGGTAAACCTTTAGGAACAGTCCTTTGGGTTTATAACAAAGCTCTCAAAAAATTAAAAGCTTATTTATTAGAACATGGAGGTGATAAATATGAGTAATCAAAAAAAGAGTTTAAAACAAGAAATGCGCAGAGAATTTGCTGTCATTTTACCTAATGTTTTAAGCGCAGTAGTGAATACTCCTGTTACACCAGAAACAACCAATTCAAGCGATGAAATTATTTTCAAGAAAGTTAACTTTAGAATGGCCTTTGCAGCCTTAACGCTTCTCTTCTTCTTTGCAGTAGCGGGAGGCAGTAGTTATTCTTATGCTAACCCAAGTACTTATCTAACAATTAGTTTTGCTAACACTGGCAGTAGCGGGGTATCGACATTAGCCGCAACCAGCAGTTCCGACAATACTTACTTATTAACGCTTGGTGTTAACAACTTCGACTTTGTGGTGGACTATGGCTGTAGCAATTCGTCCTTTGGGGCCGAATTAACAGAGAATGTGCATTTTAACAATCAACCAGTTAAAGATGTCATTTCTAACTTAATTAATTATGGCTTAGAAAAAGGTTATTTAAATGGCAATGATTTATCAACTCAAATGCAAGTAAATGTCATTACTAACTATGAAACTTCAAGAGAAAAATATTGTAATTATGTTCAAGAAGTCTCAGATCAAAAAGGGTTTGCTAGAAGTGTTTCAATTGCAAATCCACAAGTTTTCTCAAATGACATCTACAATCAAATTGTTACCGCTTATCCAGCGATGAGTCCAGGTCGAGTTTGTGCTATTCAAGAGATTCTTGTTTATAGCAATGCTTACACCTTAGATGAACTTGCTTCCTTAAGTAATAGTGAGTTGGCTAAAATACTAGTTGCTATCCATTCAGCCAAATAAAAGACCGGAATTACCGGTCTTTTTCGTATTTTGTTTTCGAGTAACGACAGCCACAGCAGTTCTGGCGGTAAAGGTTTAAGTCTTTACAAATTTCCACACTCTTATCGATTTGTTGGCCCTTTTTAAAGTCAGAGAATAGATACTTAGTATTCGGGTATTTCTCTTGTAAGACTTTGCCAATACCATTTAACATATCAGAATCTTTTTGGCGAGAACTAGTCATAATAGTAGTAAAGTAATCATAGTTATTCTTACTAGCATAGGCATAGGCTTCATTCATTCTAGTGGAACAGCAATAATAACAGCGTTTGCCGCCTTCTTTATGATCATCAAATTCTAATAATTTGGCTTGAAATTCTTCGACTGCATAAGGGGTGACAATCCATTTAACATTACTGTTATATCTTTTGTTTACGTAACCAATATATGTCTCAAAGGTCTCTAATCTTTTTTGATACTCCTCTAAAGGAGCAATATTAGAATTATTAAAGAAGAGAGTAACATCAAAATAATCAATTAAATAAGTGATAGGAAAGGCCAAACAAGGGGCACAACAAACGTGCATTAAAAG
Source organism: Bacilli bacterium (assembly GCA_028694305.1). GTDB lineage: Bacteria > Bacillota_I > Bacilli_A > RFN20 > UBA1709 > JAQUTO01. The sequence goes on along the minus strand of JAQUTO010000123.1, from coordinate 749 downwards.
AGTTGGTTTCTTACCACTCTTTTTAATTTCTTCAAGGGACTTTAAGCCCATTCTATAATAAGTAAAACGATCCATTAGTAAATAAACATCGCATCGCCAAAACTAAAGAACCGATAACGCTCAGCGACGGCCTCCTTATAAGCTTTAAAAACAAAGTCTTTGCCGGCAAAAGCCGAGACTAACATAATTAGGGTAGATTTTGGTAAATGGAAATTAGTAATTAAAGCATCAATGGCTTGGAATTTGAAGCCAGGGTAGATGAAAATAGTAGTGGTCGCACTTCCGCCTTTAAAGGTACCATACTTTTGGTAAACAGCTTCTAAGGTTCTAGTGGTTGTTGTTCCCACACTAATAATACGACGACCCTCTTTTTTGGCTTGATTCAATTTCTCGGCCACCTCATTAGTGACACTATAGTATTCTGAATGCATTGGGTGGTCTTCAACTGTGTCTTCACTGACCGGTCTAAATGTGCCGAGTCCAACATGTAAAGTAATATCGAGAACCTCAACACCTTTTTCTTTTAACTTTTCAAATATCTCGTTAGTAAAATGAAAACCAGCGGTTGGGGCAGCGGCGCTACCTTCAACTTTGGCATAAACAGTTTGATAGCGATTAGGATCATCTAAGCGCTCCTTGATATAAGGAGGTAATGGTGTATTACCTAATTTATCGAGTATTTCATAGAAGATACCTTGATAAATCATTTTGAAGACTCTAATACCTTCATCCTTGACTTCCACACACTC
>JAQUTO010000122.1 GCA_028694305.1 Bacilli bacterium | reverse complement strand
CTCCCATATATTCAGCTTTCTTCATATCATCAACAGCTCTTTCTAGTTCGACTGCTCTTCTTTCAAAGATGGAGCATTGCATGGCAATATAAGTGACTTCTTCTAATAAATCATCTTTATTGTAATGAGCATTAGAAGCATATAACTTCTGTAATCTATGCGCTAGTAAGTCTGGGTATCTTCTAATCGGTGAAGTAAAGTGGGAATAACATTTAGATGCAATGCCAAAGTGACCAATATTCACACTATCATAGACTGCTTTAGCAAAACTTCTTAGCATCATTGATGAGATAATAGTGCCTTTCTCATCACCTTTTACTTTATTGAGTAAGTATTGTAAGTCTTTTGGATTAACATTATTTTTATCAATCTTGAGATGATAACCTAAAGGCTCAATGGCTAAGGCAAAGGAAGCAATCTTTTCTGGTTTCGGGACATCATGAACCCGGTAGATATAAGGCAGATGGAGATTAGCAACATGAGTTGCTGTTGTTTCATTAGCCGCAATCATAAAGTCTTCAATGACTTTTTCACCAACACCAGTTGTTTTTAATTGAATATCTTTGACCTTGCCTTTTTCATCAACCAAGATTTTAGCTTCTGGAGCATCTAAGTCTAAGGCTCCTCTTTTAATCTTCATTTGGGACAAGATATTGGATAAATCACGCATCTTCAGTAACATTTCTTCTAAAGGTTTATCAAAATGGAATTCCCCTTTATAGAAAGAGTTAACATCATCATAATTAAGCCGATATGTAGAGCGAATAACACTTGGTCCAATCTTATAATTTAGGACTTTGCCATCTTGATTTATTTCCATAACACAAGACATCGTTAAACGATCTTCATTTGGATTTAAGGAACAGATTCCATTGGATAAGACATGCGGTAACATTGGGATGACACTATCAACCATATAAACCGAAGTCCCTCTTTGGAAAGCTTCTTTATCAATCTTAGAACCCCTTGTCACATAATGCGAAACATCAGCAATATGGACACCTAGTTCATAATTACCATTATCTAAGATTTTGACTTCAACTGCATCATCTAAGTCTTTGGCATCTTTACCATCAATAGTACAAATGAGATGACTTCTAAAATCAAATCTACCCTCAATATCTTTAGGGTCAATTTTACTTGGTTTATTTTGGGCTTCACTTAAAACATCTACTGGGAACTCAAAAGGCACCTTATGCACATAAACTTGGGACATGATATCAACACCCGGATCATTCTTATGACCTAGAATCTTAATAATCTTCCCGCTTATCTCAGTTTTATTAAAGGCAGGTTCTACTACAACTTTATGCCCTTCAACGGCATTCATTGAATCTTCTTTTTTAATGATGATTTGGTAAGGTAAGTTAATATCATCTGGAGTGACATAATCTCTTGGGCCATGGTGGTATTCACCAACAATGGTAGAGTTTTCATGTTTAATAACTCTAAAAACACTGCCATTATTATCATCAAAGAAAGAAAGCAAGATTGTATCGTAACATAAAGCATCTTTTAATTCATTAGACCTAATCTTGATTTCTTTATTATTGCCATCATCATCGTTGTATTGGGCAATAGCAAAGTCATTTAGCATTCTTGTAATCTTGGCGACTGCCAGTCCATAACGACTGGACATAAAGTAATCACCTTTTTTAGATAAGAAAATTAAGCCTTCATTAATTAAGGCTTCAATGACTGGTTCTAAATCTTTAGTTGAAACATTCAAAGCTTTAGCAAGTCCAATTACATCTTTTCCACTATAATTAGGATTTTCTAAAACTGCTATTAATTCGCTACGTATACTCATCTAATCACTTCCCTTTATTATTATACAAAAAAAAGGCACACAGTGCCTTATTTTTATAAAGTTTTTTCAACAATTCTAACTATGATTGCTAGTAAGAAGAAGGCTCCCGCTAAAAAGAAGGTAATAATTGAAAGTGCTTTTTCAACACCCCGCTCTTTTAAATCGGTAAATGATTTATTGCCCATACCACCCATAATGGATGATGAAGCTCCATCAGATTTGCCACCTTGTAGCAACGATAGAATAATAATGATGATTGCAACAATTAAAAAGATAATCTCTAATGCTACCACGGTTTCTCCTCCTTATTTGGTCTACGCAGTATTTTAACACACTTTAAGCTGGTTGTGAAACGTTTTCTTTGAGTAACTCAATCGCCTTCACATAAAGATAGGCACACCAATGTAAGTCATCCTGGTTAAATCTAACCCGATAATCACTGGTGAAGATCTCTAAGACTTCTTTATGATAAACCCAGACCTTATAAATAAAGGTCAGAGGAATAATCCGCTTCTCGCCTGAAAGAAGTTCAACAATTAAGCCATCACTGCGGAGTTTAATACTAACCATCTCAGGTTTCTCATCACTAAACTTAGTGTTATATTTGGACCAAAACATTGGAATATTCTTTCTTTCTAGTAAGATCTCACCTGGTAATAACTTCTTAACCCGCTCTTTTAAATTGGCTAATTGAGCCCTATTCCAAGCATAAGGTGTCTCATAGACCACTTCACTATTATCTAAACTTACAAACTTACCTTCTGGGGTGAGTTTTACTTGATGATGGCATTTAGAGCAAGCAAAGACATCTCCATCACTATTCAATGTTTCATAACTTTGGCATTTAGGGCAATAGAAGATGCCTGTCTCTAGCCATTCTGCTAAATGACCCTTTCTTTGCTTAATGTTATTGATTTGTTGATATTGTTCTTCATTGGTCTTAATTCCAGACCAAATGATGTAATCTAACTCTTCTACACTTAACTTTTCAATCTCTTCAACACTTAAGTGACGTACATAGTTATAAACGATCTTACTGTGTCTAGCTTTATTGTTATTCCACCGTGGCATCCTAGTAAATGCTCCATCTACTCTTAGTATTGCCACTGGTAGTTTTAAAAGTTTAATTAACTTAGCAATTGCTAAGTTATGATTCATTAACTCACCAAAGAAGTCAATGTCCCCTTCTGGATATATTCCGATATCATAACCTTTTTGTTTCATTCTAATGACATCCATGACATCACTAACACTGGCA
>JAQUTO010000121.1 GCA_028694305.1 Bacilli bacterium | reverse complement strand
GAGTCGGGATTAATGGATTCGGTCGTATTGGTCGTTTAGCATTTAGAAGAATGATTGAAGATGGAGATTTTGAAGTTGTTGCGATTAACAATGGTTCTGGAACTCCAGCTAATTTAGCATATTTACTTAAATATGATACAGCTCATCGCATTTTCAAGGGTCATGAGATATCATTTGATGATGCCAATTTAATTTTTGATGGGAAGAAGATTCCAGTCTTTAAGACATTTGATCAAAAACAAATTCCATGGGGAAAATGTGGAGCAGATGTGATTCTAGAGTGCACTGGAAAGTTCAAGGGAATCAAAGATTCTCAACCACATATTGAAAGTGGCGCTAAAGCTGTTATTATCTCAGCACCAGCTGATGCTGAAACACCAACAGTTGTTTATGGTGTCAATGATGACATTATCACTAAAGATATGAACATTTTATCTGGGGCTTCTTGCACAACAAACTGCTTAGCACCTGTGATGAAAGTTATTGAAAAAGAATTTGGGCTTGAAGGTGGCTTTATGACTACCATTCACGCTTATACCAATGATCAAGCAACTCTCGATGTTGATAAAGAAAAAGATTTTAGACGTGGTAGAGCCAGTGCTGCGAACATCGTTCCAACCTCATCTGGCGCTGCTAAAGCTTTACATTTAGTTTTGCCTTCAGTAAAGGGTAAAATGGCCGGTGGTGCAATTCGGGTTCCAGTTATTGATGGTTCCCTAGTTGATTTATCACTCACATTAAAGCGTAAAGTTACTAAAGATGAAATCAATGCTGCTATGAAGAAAGCCAGCCAAACATATTTAAAGGGTGTTCTTGACTATACGGAAGACCAAATTGTCTCAACCGATATTATGGGTAACACTGCTGGTGGTATTTTTGATGCAACACAAACTGTTGTTATGGATACACCAGATGGCAAACAATATGTTAAGGTTGTTGCTTGGTATGACAATGAATATTCTTATACTTGCCAATATGTAAGAACAGCTAAAAAGGTGGCTCATGTATTAGGTTTAGACAAGTAGATTTCAAAGGAGAGAAGTATGAATAAACAAACAATTAAAGATGTTAATTTTTCCGGTAAAACCGTCATTGTTCGGGTTGATTTTAATGTTCCACTAAGTGGAGGTCAAGTCAGCGATGATAACCGAATTGTGGCAGCATTACCTACCATTAAAGAACTCCAAACACAAGGGGCAAAAATTGTTTTACTCTCGCATTTAGGCAAAGTAAATCATAAAGATCCAGCCAAGACTCCTTCTGATATGAAGAAGAATGACATGGCTTTTGTTGCTCCAACTGTTAAAAAGTATTTGAAGGGTGATTTTGTTTATTGCCCATTTACTCAAGGTGCTGAAGTTGAAAAAGCTATTAAGGGATTAAAACCTCAACAAGTTCTTTTACTCCAAAACACTCGTTATGAAGTTGGAGAAGAAAAGAATGATCCAAAATTAGCTGCTTATTGGGCTAATTTAGCAGATGGCTTTGTTATGGATGCCTTTGGAAGTGCACACCGGGCGCATGCTTCAACTTATGGGATTCCAGAAGTTATGAACAAGGCTAAAAAACCGACAGCAATTGGTTTCTTAGTTGAAAAAGAAGTGGCCGCATTATCACGTTGTGTCGAAGCTAAGGAACATCCATATGTTGCTATACTTGGTGGTGTCAAAGTTTCTGACAAGATTAAAGTTATCGATTCATTGTTAAAGAAAGTCGATAAGATTTTAATCGGTGGTGCTATGGCCTATACTTTCTTAGCTGCAAAAGGTATCAATGTCGGTAACTCTCTCGTTGAGAAAGATCAACTTGATTATGCTAAGAAGTGTTTAAAAGATGGCGTGGATAAAATCGTTTTGCCAATTGACCATGTCATTGCTGCAACGATGGATAATCCAACTGATGTGAGAAATACCTTAAGTGTTAATATCACAGATGGTTTCATCGGTTTTGATATTGGTGCTAGAACGATTGAACTCTTTAAAAATGCTATGAAGGGGGCCAAGATTATTTTCTGGAATGGTCCAATGGGCGTCTTTGAAAATGAATGGTTTAATAAAGGTACTAAAGGTGTTTGTGAAGCAATGGCCAATGTTAAGGGAGCTTTCACTGTAGTTGGTGGAGGCGACAGTGCTAGTGCTGTTGCGATGTTCGGTTTTAAAGATAAGATTAGTCACGTATCCACTGGTGGTGGAGCCAGTCTCGAAATGATTGAGAATGATGGACACCTCCCAGGAATCGATATTGTCGCTGATAAAAAATAAGGGGTAAACCATGAGACAAAAAATAATTATTGGAAATTGGAAAATGCATAAGACCATTAAGGAAGCAAATCAATTTCTTTTGGACTTCGATGATTTTAGTAAGTCTTGCAAAGCCAAGGGTGTAGAACTAGGCATTGCTCCAAGTTTTCTTTGCCTAGAATCTTTGACTCGTAAATCAAGATTTACTCTAATTGCATCCCAAAATGTTAATGCTGTTGATTCTGGCGCATTTACGGGAGAAATTTCCATTCCAATGTTACAAGAAATCGGAGTTAAATACTCCCTTGTTGGTCACTCCGAGAGAAGAACTTACTATGCTGAAACTAGTGAAACATGTAATGCTAAGAATTTAGCTTTATTTGCTCATAATATGTATCCAATCTATTGTGTGGGGGAGACTCTAGAACAATATGAAAAAGGCAAGAGCAAAGAAGTGGTTAAAGAGCAACTTGTTAAGGGTTTAAAAGGAGTCAAAGCCGATGATATTAATCATCTAATTGTCGCCTATGAACCAATCTGGTCTATCGGTACTGGTAAAAATGCTTCCGTTGAAATTGCTGAAGATATTTGTCATTTTATTCGAACAACTATTGCCGGTTTATACAATGAAACTTGTGCGAATAAAGTTCGGATTCAATATGGCGGCTCAGTTAAACCTGAAAACGCCAAGGCTTATTTATCTTGTGAAGATATTGATGGAGTTTTAGTAGGTGGTGCTTCTTTAGAAACTGTCACCTTTAAAGCTCTAGTTAATACTATTTTATAAAGGAGGAATAACTATGCCAATTATCGTTTATGTTCATGGTCGCGAAGTCTTAGA
>JAQUTO010000012.1 GCA_028694305.1 Bacilli bacterium | reverse complement strand
GAGAATCTTTATATTGGTGAAAGAGCCCAAGTTATCTTTGATTCACACTTAATTCTTGATGATTTACATGAACAAGCATTGGGCAAAAATAAAATTGGCACAACCAAAAAAGGAATTGGGCCTGCCTATGAAGATAAAGTATCGCGTAAAGGCATTAGGATGGTCGATTTCATTTCAGCCGATTTCAAGACAATCTACCAAGAATTTGTTGAACGTCATAATAAAGAAATCGTTGAACTTGGTGGTAAACCAGTTGATTTTAAAACTTCCTATGCTGAGTATTGCAAGATTGCCCAGGAATTAAAACCACATATCGTAGATTCAGTTACGCTCATTAATGATGCCATCACTGATGGTGATAAAATCGTTTTAGAAGGGGCGCAAGGCGCTTTACTTGACGTGGATTTTGGGACTTATCCGTTCGTTACTTCTTCTAATCCTTCGATTGGGGGAGCCTGCATCGGATCTGGGATACCTGCCACTAAACTGAATGAAGTCATTGGTGTTAGTAAAGCCTATTGTACTCGGGTTGGTGCTGGAGCATTCCCAACAGAGATGTTTGATGATCTCGGCAACCAAATTAGAGAAAGAGGTCATGAATATGGGACAACCACAAAACGCCCACGGCGGATTGGTTGGTTTGATGCTGTTGCTCTTAATTACAGTATTATGATTAATGGCTTTACCGGCATTGCATTAATGCTTTTAGATGTCTTGACCGGTATTCCAACACTTAAAATTGCGACAAGTTATAATCTTGATGGTAAGACTATTCATACTTTACCTGCTCAAAATGAACTTTGCTTACGCTGTAAGCCGAATTACATTGAATTACCTGGCTGGAAAGAAGATATTACGAAATGCCGGACCTTTGCTTCTTTACCAAAGAATGCTCAAGATTATGTTAAGACAATAGAAGAATGTACCGGAGTTCCAGTAGTATTTGTCTCTGTTGGACCTGATCATGATGCCACAATTGTTCGCAAAGAATTGTTTAAATAAGTTATTGACTTAGCCTAGTGTCTACACTATAATTAAACCATAAATCGACGCTGAAGAGAAAAGTACATTTGTTATTTTTTCTAGAGAGTCTCTACTTGGTGAAAAGAGATATTAATAAAAAATGGAAGATGGTCTCTGAGTCACGTTCTTGATATGTAAAGAATGTCGGGTTCGCCCGTTAAAGCGATAGAGTATGTTTGTACTCAATGAGGCTATCTTTGTGAGAAGATAGTAAACCAAGGTGGTATCACGAAGTTATTTAACTCTCGTCCTTCAATAGGATGAGAGTTTTTATTTTGTTAAAGGAGTGAAGGTATGGTAAAAGTAAGTCATTTATCCAAAGACTTTGAAACTAAAGAGGGTAAATTAGAAGCTTTACACGATGTTAGTTTTGAAATCAAGGCTGGTGAAATCTTTGGAATTATTGGTAAATCTGGAGCGGGTAAAACAACGTTGCTTCGGATTTTATCACAATTAGAGAGGCCAAGCGGTGGGGAAGTTTTAATCAATAACAGTGTAATTGCTAAAGGGGATAAAGTTATCACTAACAATAAGATTAAAAAGACTATGGGGGTAGTTTTCCAGGGTTACAATTTGTTAATGCAAAAAACCGTGGCCAGGAATATTGAGTTTCCCCTTAAGATTGCGGGAGTTAATAAAACCAAATGGGACAAACGTGTGAACGACTTATTGCGTTTTGTTGATTTGGAAGATAAGAAAGAAGCTTATCCAGCAACATTAAGTGGTGGTCAAAAACAAAGGGTGGCGATTGCAAGAGCTTTAGCTAATTCACCGAAGATTTTGCTTTTAGATGAACCAACCAGTGCGCTAGATACCTTATCTACCAGTGCGATTATTTCTTTATTACAAAAGATTAATCAAGAAGAGCAGGTTACGATCATTATAGTTACCCATGAAATTGGCGTGGTTAAGAAGTTGTGCCAACGGATTGCGGTCATTAATGAAGGTAAAGTTGTGGATTATGGGACTGTTCAAGAAGTCTTTGCTAATCCAAGTAACATTGCTACTAAGCAATTATTGGGGGTGTAAGGTATGGATTTAATTAATGCAACCTGTCAAACCATTGTGATGGTAGCCATCTCCTTAGTTGGAGCGTATGTCTTTGGTATCCCACTTGGAGTAATCCTAGTCGGAACGCGCAAAGAAGGCATCTTCCCAAATCGCTTCTGGAATGCAATTCTTGGTTGGATAGTGAACACAATTCGTTCAATCCCATTCATTATTCTGCTTGTTGCTTTAATCCCAGTTACACGTTTCTTATTGGGAACGGGAATTGGAATGGCAGCAGTCATCTTGCCACTGATTGTGGCTTGTGTTCCATTTGTAGCACGAATGGTTGAGACCTCATTACTGGAAATCGATAAAGGTATGATTGATGCTGCTGTGGCAATGGGCGCTTCCAAACTCCAAATATTCTTCAATATCTATTTACCAGAATCAATTCCTTCGTTAGTAAGGGGAGCGGCTATCACGTGTATTGCTTTAATCGGTTATACCGCCATGGCGGGGATGGTCGATGGAGGAGGGCTTGGTCAATATGCCATTTATAAAGGTTATTATCAATATCAATATGATCAAGTTATCTATACCGTTATTATTTTAGTTGTCTTAGTCGAAATAATTCAGTTAGGTTTTATAAGTCTTGCTAAAAGATTAGATAAAAAAAGGGGGAACATAAAATGAAATTGTTCAAAAAATTAGGAAGTTTATTAGTTGCCGCTGCTTGTGTTTGTAGTTTAGTTGCTTGTGGAAGTAAAACTGCTGATAAAGTGATTAAGGTTGGTGCATCTCCAACACCACATGCTTTGATTTTAGAGGCTGCCAGACCATTAATTGAAGCCAAAGGGTATAAATTAGAAATCGTTGAGTTTACTGACTATGTTTTACCAAATACTTCATTACAAGCCGGAGAATTAGATGCTAATTATTTCCAACATGAACCATATTTATTAGATTTCAATGCCAATAATGGCACAGATTTAGTTTCTGTTGGAGCCATTCACTTTGAACCCCTTGGTATATATCCTGGGAAAGTGACAGCTTTATCTGCCTTACCTGAAACGTTAACTATTGCCATTCCAAATGATAAAACTAATCGTGGTAGAGCATTATTACTTCTAAATCAATTGGGATTAATTGAACTTAGTACCACCGAACATGGTTTTGAAGGAACAACAACCGCTGATATTAAAGATGCTAAAGGTGTAACTATTCGCGAGATTGAAGCCGCTAATATTCCTAATATCTTACAAGACGTGAGTTTTGGGGTTATTAATGGTAATTATGCTTTAGCTGCCAAGATAAGCGATAAAGCCTTAGCTACTGAAGCCACAGATTCATTGGCCGCCACAAAAACTGCTAATGTTATCGCAGTTAAGCGTGGTAATGAAGAAACTGAAAAGACCAAAGTCTTATTAGAAGCGTTGAAGAGTGACACAGTTAAGAAATATATTCAAGACACATTCGGTTCAAGTGTGATTCCAGTCTTCTAAAATTCACTTGATTATTGGCTTTAGATGAGTATAATTACTCTTGCATATTGAATAGAGGTGTTAAGATGAGTAAGCTAAAAAAAGGTAGCGATGAGCTTGTTGCGGCAATCCTCATGGTTGTCTTTGGGATTCTACTTTGTATCTTTAGAAGTAGCTTAATTGGAGTCCTATTTACAATTATCGGAGCGTTATTAATAATATTAGGAATTTACGATATTATTAAATTTAAAGCCATTACTAAAGGAATCATTGAAGCGGTTGTGGGTGTGGTTATTATTGTCTTTGGTTGGTGGTTATTCCAAGTTGCAATTGTTGTTCTAGGTGCGGCAGCCATTGTTTATGGTGTGATGTATCTTGTCAAAAATATCAAGAACATCAAGAGTAGTGGTGGAACCAGTAAAGCCTTAATGATTATTCAACCAATCTTATTAATTGCTTTTGGGGTAATTCTTGTAATTGCTCCATGGGTCATGGTTGATATAATGAATATCTTATTTATCATTGCCGGGGTCGTATTGATCTTCGATGGTGTAATGAGCGCTTATTACTATCTATCATCTAAGTAAGAAAAAAGGCAGTTCTTTATGAAACTGCCTTTTTGTTTGCGTTATTATCTTTCGTTATATTTAATTACTAACTCTAATTGAGTCAAGATTCTTTTGAGTGCAGTAGTATTTTCAATATATCTTGCACTGACTGCTTTTTCAGAACAATCGAAGCCTTCTATAGTACGGCCGTTGTCACAAAGCATTGAGTAGTTTGGAGTCTCAGTATTGTTAAAAGCAATTTTCATACCAACACCCACTGGAGATTTGGTTCCTCTTGCTAAACTGCCACCAACTAATACTCCACCTAGATTTGCTCCAAGCATAACGCCAACTTTAGAAGTTCGTCCACCTGAGTCAAAGACTGCCGCTCCGATAATCGCGGAATAGGAAGCTTCAAGGACTTGCTTTTCATATTGATAAACATAGAACATCTTTTTCTTATCATCAAAGACCACATATGATTCTTCGTCGACGATACCATATGCTCTTTTACCTTCTGCGTTGGCTTTGCGGATGGCTTCTTTATTTCGTTCACCCATCATATGAACAGCATCTTTATATCTGGCTTGCGTGTTTACCTTGCTTACTTTAGCACAGATTAATGAGATGATTCCAAGAATAACTAGAATGATTAAGGCTGTCGAAGCGGCATTGGCATTATCTCCAACAAACATAATCTCGACAATTAATCCTGCTAAGATTAAGCCCGCACCAATTAGAATAAACATTGTTCTTTTTGATTTAGGACTTCCTTCGGGAAATAATTGTGATTCATCAAAATTATCTCCACTCATTTCAAAATTCTTTGTTACTACAACGTGACTTTTGCCCAGTTCATCTTTTTTAGGTTCTTTAGTTTTGGGAGCGACAATCTTCTTTTGAATGATTGTTACTTTGCTCTCATCTTTACCAACTTCATTCTTTTCATCATCTAATAAGTAATCATATGATACTTTAAAGAGTTTAGTTAACTTGGTTAGTTTCTCTCTTTCTGGGATGACAGTATCACATTCCCATTTGTAAATCGTCTGGCGGGAAACATCCATTTTCTCTGCTAATTTCTCTTGCGACATGTTTTTGTCTTTTCTTAGTTTTGTAATCTTTTCACCTAATGTCATAATGTAAACCCCCTTTGGTTTTTGTGACACCTTAATTATCTAATAATGTAAACTTCCGTGAAACTAACTAGAGGTTAACATTTTGTAAACGTGATATTTACATGTGGGGTAAAAACCGATGTAAATCGTAGGGTTTCTTTGTATTTTAATTATACAGCATCAAATATATGTGCCACAATGTTTTTTATTGCCTGGTCATATTCTAGGGTTGCTTTTTCTCCTTGTTTAGTCTATAATTATTTCGCGCTCCAGTGAAGGGAAGCGACAACTCTTTGCTACCTGAGGGTAGCCTAAAGTCCATAAGGAGGTGTAAGTAATGACAAAATATGAAACAATGATTATTCTCAACATTGACATGGGTGAAGAAGATCGTAAGAATCTCATCCAGTCTCTTTCGAATGTTTTAAAAACAAACGGAGCAGATAAAATCGAAGTCAATGAATGGGGTAAACGCGAGTTTGCTTATGAAATTGAAAAGCAAAATTACGGTTATTATTATGTCGTAAATTTCGAAGCAGATAATGTTAACATTAACAAAGAATTTGCTCGTATTTGCGGTATCAACCAAAACGTTGTTCGCCAAATGACTATTGCATTATAGTTCAAGGAGGAACATAACATGATTAATCGAGTAGTATTAGTCGGACGTCTAGTCAGAGATCCAAACGAACTCAGACGTTCAACCAATAATAACGCTGTAACATCCTTCACGATTGCTTGCGATAATCGTTTTAGCAAGCAAGAAGATCGAAAGGCTGATTTTATCCCATGTGTGGTATGGAATAAAACTGCAGAATTCGTTTCACAATATGCTAAGAAAGGTGCTTTAGTTGGTATTGAGGGCAGACTTCAATCAAGATCTTATGATGCCAAAGATGGCCATAAGGTTTTCGTCCTTGAAGTTGTCTGTGATAATGTCCAACTCTTAGAACCTAAAGGTACAAATAGAACTTCTAGTAATCTAGAACAACCAGGCTATCCAGCCTATGAGCCACAACCTGAGCCTCAATCTCAACCAAAGGAAGAACCTTTCAATGGTGGTGTTGATGTCCCGGATGATGACTTACCATTCTAAAAAGGAGGAAAACGACAATGCCATTCAAAAAACAAAGACCTCGGAAAAAGGTTTGCTTGTTCTGCAAGAACAAGATTACATACATTGATTATAAAGACGTTGAATTACTCAAGCGCTTCGTCTCTGCTAGTGGAAAGATTTCACCAAGAAGAGTTACCGGCACTTGCGCAAAGCACCAAAGAGAACTCGCAACAGCTATCAAACGTGCTCGTCAAATGGCTTTATTACCTTACGATGTAGACTAGAATTATCTCCCTGCTAAAAGGGAGATTTTTTTATCTCTTTCTTTAAAAGACACTTAAAGAGTGTCTTTGTTAGTGATATTCATTAAAATTTATTGTATAATAAATTGATAAGGAGGTTTTTAAGGCTTATGATGCAGAAAATAAAGCGAATAAAAACCTATACTTTTATTGTTTATATTATCGAAACCCTTGTTGTCTTGGGTCTCATTATTTTTAAATTGGTCAAAGATACAAACACCACATTTGTGGATAATCCGACCATTCTTTTTATCATCTTCTCATTAATCTTTGGCATTAATATTGTCGTTGCATTACTCTCCCAAAGAAGTATTGAAGTCGATGCCAGAATTAATCATATTGGTATCACGAATACTTTGGGTGCTGATATTTCTGAAGCTTTTATTTATGGTGAACTTGGGATGGTTATCTTTGATTCCAACCAAGAGATTATTTGGACATCTGAACTTTTTGAGGAAAGAAATATTCGCTGTGTTGGTAAGAATGTCACTGAGACTTTCCCTGAAGTTAAAGCTTTCTTTGATAATACCGACCAAACTCCAGATGAAGTTAAGGTCGCCTTAAATAGTCGTGACTATAGTGTGCTTTGTTTACGAGAATTAGATTTGTTGGTGTTCAAAGATACTACTGAAATTGATAAGTTGTATGAGATGAAAGAAAAACAAGCACCAGTTTTTATTGCTGTTGCCATCGATAACTTGACCGACCTTGAAAGTATTGGTCAAGATGAAAATACCACTCAATATGAACTCGAAGTTAGAAAACTCATTATTGAATGGGGTAAGCATTATGATGTTTATACTCACTTAATTGGTGATGATGTTTATTTAATCGTGGCTCAAGAAGAAGAATATATTAAGATGGTCAATGATAAATTCAATATCATGGATCAAGTTCATGAAGTTACTAAAACTGCTAACATCCCATTAACTATCAGTATTGGTGTTGGTCGTGGTAACTCTGATTTCAACCGACTAGCTGAACTCTCATCATCCGCAATGGATGTGGCTTTGTCTAGAGGTGGCGGCCAAATTGTTATCAATAATTATGGCGCCCATATGGAATTCTTTGGTGGGACAACTGAAATTAAAACTAAGAAGAACACTGTTCGTTCACGGGTTCTTTCGCAATCCTTATATACCCATATTCAAAGTAACGATAAGATTTTGTTAGCACCACATACCAATGCTGACTTTGATGCTATCGGGGCTTGTTTAGGTTTATACACAATGGCTAAAGCCCAAAATAAAGAGGCTTGGATTGTCTGTCCATTAAACTGTATGGAAATTAAGACAAGAACTGCCATTAAAGACTTATTTAAGAAAGAAGAAATTGATGATATCTTTATCGATGAAGCTAAAGCCTTAACCTTAGTTGACGATAAGACCTTAGTTTGTTTAGCCGATATCAATCGAGCTAAATTAACACCATGTCCAAAGTTAATTGAAGTGGCACAAAGAATTGCAGTTATCGATCACCATCGTAGAGCAGAAGATGCCATTGATAATCCAATCTTCTCAATTATTGAAACAACCGCTTCATCCGCTTCTGAATTAGTGGTGGAATTAATTAAATTTAGTAAGAGTAAGATTAACATAGTTCCAAGAGTTGCAACTGCATTATTGGCAGGTATTTTACTTGATACTAGTGGCTTTAGAAATAAATGTTCCGCTGAAACCTTTGAGGCTTGTATGTTACTCAAGGAATATGGGGCAGATTTAGATGCTGCTAACGATTATCTCAAAGATGAATATGAAGAGTATGAACTCAAGACCAAGATTATGAATAACGCCGAGACCATTCACTTTGGTATTGTTTTAACCACAGCTCCAGATGATTTAATTGTGGACAGAACAATTTTAGCTAAGGTGGGTAATGATGCCATGAATGTTAAGGGGATTAAAGCTATCTTTGTTATTGGCTTAATTGGTCAAAATGAAGTAGGAGTCAGTGCTCGGAGCGATGGTTCATTTAACGTTCAATTAATTCTAGAAAAGATGGGTGGAGGTGGCCACTTTGCAATGGCTGCGACCCAGATTAAAGATAAATCAATTGCAGATGTTAGAGAAGAATTGATTAAGATAGTGGATAACTATATTAGTGAAATGCGTTTTGATTAGGAGGTAAGATTATGCGAGTTATTTTATTACAAGATGTTAAGAAAGTTGGTAAAAAAGGCGATATTATTGATGTTGCAGCAGGATATGCCACCAACTTTTTAATTCGGCAACATTTAGCAGTTAAAGCTTCTGAAAAAAGCATTGAAGTCAAGAATGATCAAGATGCAAAAGCTGCTAGTGAAATTGAGGCCAAGAAAGCAGAAGCCGAGGTTCTAAAAGAAAAACTAAAAGATATCAACTTAACCTTTTATGCAAAACCGGGTAGTGATGGCAGAATGTTTGGTGGCATTTCCACTAAGCAAATCTGTGAAGAGTTAAAGTCTAAGCACGGCATTGAAATTGATAAGAAAAAGTTCTTAGACACTTCACCAATCACAACCTTTGGTTGGTCACGTCCAAGAAATGAACTCTTTAAAGGGGTCATTGCGAATATTAATGTTGAAGTTAAAGAAGCGAGGTAAGTATTATGGCGATAGAGTATCCTTACAGTGAACAAGCTGAAAAAGCCACACTAGGAGCCATGTTAGTTGATGAAGATTCGCAAAGAGCGGGCCTTTCATCATTGGAACCTGGCGACTTTTTTGTGCCTTCTAATCGTTTAATCTTTGAAGGCATGCAAAGAATCAGTGAGAAACAATTAGCCATTGATATTACGACTGTGACCGATGACTTAAATACTTTAGGTCAACTAGATTCAGTCGGTGGTGTAGTTGGTTTAACCGCCCTTGTTGAGGGTGTTGTGTCAGCTAACATTGATTATTATATTGATGTTTTAAAGGAAAAGAAAAATTTGAGAGACTTACTTGATTTAATCAATCAATTAACTGATGATGTTGCCAAGAAGAAGATAGCAGATAGTGATCTTTATCTTGATGATTTTGAAAAGAAAGTCATTAAGATTGCTCGTAATCGGCGTTCAGGTGAGTTCTTAACTTCGGCGAACGTCATTAGTGAAATTAAGGAAAAGTATTATCAAGGTGCTGCTAGCAAGAACCATGTTATTGGGTGTCCAAGTGGCTATGCAGACTTAGACCGAATTCTCAATGGTTTCCAAAAAGGCGATATGATTATCTTAGCGGCTAGAACTTCAGTTGGTAAAACTCAATTAGCCATTAACTTTGCTTTAAATGCGGCTAGACTAACCAAGAAACCAGTTGGCTTCTTCTCGATTGAAATGCCGGCAGAACAAATTGTTAACAGAATGATTTCAACTTGTTCTCGGATTCCAAATGAGAAACTTAGAGATTTCAAATTAAACCAAGAAGACTTAATTAAGTTTGATGAAGGTGTTAATAAGATTGCTGATCTTGATATTTATTTTGATGAATCATCAACACGTTTGATTGATATTCAAACTAAAGCCCGAAAACTTAAGAATGAACATCCTGACTTAGCGTTGATTGTGATTGACTACTTGCAATTAATTGAAAAAGAAGGCAAGAGTGAAAATAGAACTTTGGAAGTTAGTGCTATTTCAAGAGGCATTAAACTTTTAGCCAAAGAATTAGATGTTCCAATTATTTGTTTGGCTCAATTATCCAGACGATTAGAGCAACGGCCTGATAAACACCCATTACTCTCGGACTTACGGGAATCTGGTTCTATTGAGCAAGATGCTGACGTGGTTTTATTCATCTATCGTGATGATTTATATAAAGGCGCAGATGAACCAAGGCGCCCAGAAACGGTCAAAACAGAATTATACATTGCTAAGCACAGAAATGGTGCTTTAGGTATGGTGAATTTGACTTTCGTGACTACAACCGGGGAATTTAGTTCATATTCCCAGTTCTCACAATGAACTATACCATTCTGGCCAGTGGTTCAAGGGGGAATTGCACACTAATCTATGGTGGGAATCATCTTATCATGGTCGATTGTGGAATTCCAAAAACCGAGCTTTATAACAAGCTGGAAACTTTAAAAATTGATTCCTCAACCATTGAAGCAGTCCTTGTAACCCACGAACATATTGACCATATTCGGAGTATTAATGAGTTTCCCTTATCGAAACTCTATTCGTTAAAAGGTAGTTGTAAAGAAGAAGGTACGCATGTCCTTGAAGCCTATCAAAAAGTTCAAATTGCAGGCTTTGAAGTCATGCCTTTTACCACATCTCATGATGTGGTTAATCCTTGTGGTTATATCATCAAAAGTGGGACAGAAACTATGGTCTATGTAACCGATACTGGTTATATTAAAGAGAGCGATTATCAATATTTTCAGAATGCTACGCATTATATTATGGAAAGCAACTACGACAATGAGATGCTTTTAAACTCAAAACGGCCTTGGCAGTTACAACAAAGAATTCGGAGTATGGAAGGTCACTTATCCAATGAATCTTCAGCCAGAATTCTTGCAAGTGTCATCGGCCCATCAACTAAAAGTATTAGACTAGCTCATGTGAGCGAAGATTGTAATACGAAAGAGATTGTCTTAGACACACTTTTTGATATCTTTGATCAATACGGGATTGCTTATCAAGATATCGATATCAAAGTTGCAGATCGTTATGTCATTACTGAGGGGGTGAAGAATGATGAAAATCGTTAGTCCTTTAAATCTCGCTTTAAGTTTACTGTTAGTTGTACCACTTAGTGGTGGTGTTGCTAAACTTGATACTGGTGATGATGATATTTTAATTTCACCTGCTCCAGCACAAGAAACTTTATTTGTTGATATTGATAACACCATTATTTCTAATGCCATTAAGTCAGTCGTTAGTGTGATTAACTATAACGCCTTAGGCGAAGCCAATGGATTAGGTAGTGGAGTAGTCATTAAAGAAGATAGTAAATACCAATATGTTCTTACTAATCAACACGTGGTGGAGGATGGTAAGAGTTTTGAGGTCATAAGTTATAATTGGACCAGAGTCAGTGGCACTGTTTTGGGTTATGATGAAAATCAAGATATAGCCGTAGTTAGAATTCCTAAGATTAGTGATGTCCCACTCGCCACTATCGGTGATTCTGATAATGTGACAATTGGGGAAGAAGTTTTTGCGGCAGGTAATCCAGCCGGAATTCAATATAAAAATACCATTACTCAGGGTTTGGTCAGTGGCTTTGAAAGATGCACCAGTGCAAACAATGCATCTTACATGGAAACACAGACCCATGCTATTCAAGTTGATATTGCCATTAACCCTGGCAATTCAGGTGGACCGTTATTTAATGCCCAAGGTGAAGTGATTGGGATTAATGCCTTGAAGTTAACTGGGGACGGTTATACCACTAACTATGAAGGCTTAAATATGTCGTTACCAATTAATGATATGTTGATTGGAGCGAATGCCATCATGGATTCAGTAACCTTTACCAGTTCCGGGGCTGTTGATAAACTAGGAACTTATACTAAATCATCTTTAGGTTCTGCCTATTTCTATAACTTAAGAAATATTACTTTAGCCAATCGGACAAGTTTAGGAATTCCAACCTCTTTAATTAGTGGTGTCTATGTTAACACCATTAAAGCTTCAGCCACTAATCCTTTGTATACTAGTGGATTAGGGGAAGGCGCAATCATTGTGAGTTTCGATGGCCACAGTATTACGAATAAGGTTAGATTACGGCAATTAGTATATCGCAAGAAGATTGGTGAAACTGCCACCTTAATTGTTTATCAAAAAGATAGCAGTGGTACATACAAAGTCAATGAATATATTGCCACAATTGTGGCTTACGCATAAGGGGGAAAGAATATGAAAAGATATCAAAAAATAACAACGTTAATCGTAGGTATTGCCTTATTAACAGGCTGTTCATTTCTAGGGAAGTTAAGTGATTATGCAACAAGTAGTAATACCGCATCATCATCATCTTCAACAAGTAGTGTCTTAAGTGGAGAAACTTTCTGCAGTAAAGCGGTTAATACACCAGCCAATTATGCGACGACGAAAGTGGGGACGACAAAACTCTCTTTCTCAGCCTCAGATATTTACCAAGAAGCCAAGGATTCAACAGTCATTGTTAATGCCTGTTATGCTGTCGGTAGTAATGAATATAATTACATTACTTCAGGCTTTGTTTATACAGCAACTGACAATACTTATTACATCATCACAAATGCTTCCGGTATTTTCCATCGTTATTATAGTAATGATGGCTCCGATAGTAATGTCAAAGTTGTTAAATATGGTGACTATGAAATTACCTTTGAAGATGGAAGACGCTATACCTCGAATTTAGTTGGTAGTTTTGATGGTGGTGATTTAGCTGTCTTCTCAGTAACAACCACTGATGAGATCAAAGTGGCAACTATTGGTAGTTCAGATTCTTTACAAGTTGGTGATGGTGTCATCGCTATTGGTACTCCTTCTTTAGGTGAGAATTTAATGAATACTATTGTCCGAGGTGTTGTCTCGGGACTTAATCGTAGAGAGATTGTTTATTTCGATACTACCGTTAACAATATGTCACGCTCTTTTGATATTGCTAATTATGAAGCATTCCAATTTGATGCCCCAATCAATGGCGGTATGGAGGGTGGACCAGTTTATAATAGTAATGGAGAAGTTATTGGTATGCTTTCTTATAAGTATACAAATAGTACTTCTAGCGTTTCTTATGAATCAGTGTCAATGTCAATTCCATTAGATAATCTCAAGAATCCAATTGATGATATTATTAAGACCGGTAGTTATACAAGACCAACTATTGGGGTTACGGTCAGTGATGTTGATCAATTCTCTTTAAGTCAATTAACTTCTAATAATATCGCTAGTGGTTTATATACTGGTTGTTATATCTCTGAAGTTTCAAGTGGCAGTGCTGCTGCTAAAGCTGGCATGAAAAAAGGCGAAACTGTCATTGAAATTGGAGGAGTTGCAACCGAAAATATGTCCGTAATTTCCGGGCAATTACAACGTTATGATATCGGTGATACTCTTGTAATTAAAACTATGGATTCAAGTGGAGCGACGCACTCCTATACCTTGACCTTCTAATTATGAAAATCACGATTTTATGTATAGGTAAACTAAAAGAAAAGTATTTAGTTGAAGCTTGCCAAGAATACGCTAAAAGATTAGGGAAGTATTGTAAGTTAAACATCGTTGAACTCAATGAAGTTAAACTTATTAAAGATACGCCTAGCTATGTTCAGCAAGTCATCAATGAAGAATCGGCTAGTTTACTAGAACATCTAAATCCAAGTGATTACAATATTTTACTAAGTTTACGTGGCCAAGAATACGATTCGATTGCCTTTAGTAAAATGCTGAACAATAAAATGAACGAAGGTCATTCATCTTTTTGTTTTATTATCGGTGGGTCGTATGGAACAAACCCTGAATTGGAGAATAAAGTTAATGCTTCATGGTGTTTGTCTTCCTTAACTTTCCCCCATCAAATTACGCGGCTTCTAATCTTAGAACAAATCTATCGTTCTTTTAAAATATTAAACAATGAGGTTTATCATAAATAGGGATGTGATAATATGAACTTTTTCCTCAAACACTTTATCAAAGATTACGAGAACACAAAGGATATTAATGTCCGAACTAGCTATGGTAAGTTGGGTGCAACCATTGGGATTGTAACTAACTTGATTTTGATTGCCATTAAAGTTGTTGCTGGATTATTTGCCAACAGTATTGCGCTCATTGGTTCAGCTTTAGATAGTATTGCTGATATGGGCAGTTCTATTGT
>JAQUTO010000120.1 GCA_028694305.1 Bacilli bacterium | reverse complement strand
ACTCTGCCTAGTGAATCTTTAAGTTTAAAGTCAAGTTTTGGTCCATAGAAAGCGCCATCTCCTGGATTAATCTTAAAGTTATGTTTAGTAGCTAAACAAGCATTGCGTAATGCTTCTTCAGCAGCATCCCAATCTTTAACCTCACCAATGAAGTTATCGACTGGCCGTGTTGAAAGTTCAATTGAGTAATCAAGACCGAAAGTTGAATAGACCTCATCAAAGAAAGCAATAACCCGACCTACTTCATCTTTGATTTGTTCTGGAGCCAAGAAGATATGAGCATCATCTTGGGTAAAACCTCTAGCTCTAAACAAACCATTTAAAGCCCCGGAAGCTTCATAACGATGGTCATGACCAAATTCAGAATAACGTAATGGTAAATCCCGATATGAGTGGAGTTCATTCTTGTAAACAAGAATGGCACCAGGACAGTTCATTGGCTTAACAGCATAGATTTCATCGGCCGCTTGAGCGGTAAACATATTTTCTTTGTAGTGATCCCAGTGACCAGATATTTCCCATAAAGCCCGGTTAAGTAGAATTGGAGTCTCAATGGTTTGATAATCATATTTATCAAGTAAACTTTGAACAAATTCTTCTAGTTTCTTTTTCAGGATAAGTCCATCTGGAAGCCAGAATGGTAAACCAGGTCCATATTCAGAGAACATAAATAAGCCCATTTCTTTACCTAGTTTCTTATGATCTCTCTTTTTAGCTTCTTCTAGCATATATAAGTGAGCATCAAGTGCTCCTTTGGTTGGGAAACAAATTCCATAAACCCTTTGAAGCATCTTGTTTTTAGAATCACCCTTATAATAAGCTCCTGAAGCTTTTAAAAGTTTGAAGTGTTTAAGTTCTTTAGCATTAGCAATATGTGGTCCTCGGCAAAGATCAATGAATTCACCTTGAGCATAACAAGATATTTTCTCATTCTCTGGTAAATTATTGATGAGTTCAATCTTATATGGATTAGCTTTAAAGATTTCTAAAGCTTCCTGCTTAGAAATAACTCGACCTTTAATCTCTTCGCCTTCTTTGGCGATTTTCTTCATTTCATTTTCGACCTTAACTAAATCTTCTTCAGTTAATGTCACACCTTGTAAGTCCATATCATAATAGAAGCCTTCTTCAATAGCAGGTCCAACCCAAAATAGGACTTTTGGATAAAGCCGTTTCATAGCTTGGGCTAGTAAGTGAGCACAAGAGTGATTTAAGACTTCAAAAGCCTCCTCATCATCTAAAGTAATAAACTCCAGCTTACAATCATGCTCAGGTTTAGCAGATAAATCCACCATTTTACCATCAACTTTAGCCACTAAAGTCTTCTTGCGTAAAGATGGTGATAATTCCACACAAATCTCCCCAAACGACTTACCTTCTGCGACTTCCATAATCTTACCGTCTTTTAATTCAACTTTTAGCATTTCAATGCCTCCCTAAACAAATAAAAACGCCCCTAGAAAACATCTAAGGACGTAAGTTACGCGGTACCACCTTAATTCATATAGATAACCTATATGCTCTTCATTACTCATTAACGCTAAGTCCACGGCATTGTTCGCAATGCACCATTTTGGGAACGGTAAGAATTTAACATCGTAAGAAGATTCCACCACTGACTTCTCTCTCTATAACTAGTCATTAATCTCGTGTTTCCCGCGAAGATTTATAAATACTTTATAACTCTTTTAATAGTGAAAGTCAAGACATAATAGCCCTGTAAACACTTTCATTTTATCAAAAAAAGAATATAATAAAGATAGAGGAAATAATATGGTCAAAGATTTGGCTAAACAAGGACTAATTTATAAAATGACAACGAAACCGAGAAGCATCACAAGACTCGTCTTCTCCATTTTGCTTTTCATCGCAGCCACAATTGTCTTATTTTGGTTCCCAGACTGGATTGAAAACCTGAATAAATGGTGGTTATTCCCCCTTTGGCTCTACTTTGCCTTTGAAGCCATTCGCGTGATTTTCCCAGTCTTTAATATCTCGATTGCTTCTGGTAAACATTTCATCAAAAACTTTAAGCCTTCTGAATACTTCTCTTTGAATAGTATCAAAGGTTTAGTGGCTGACTATAAACATCCTTTCGTGATTGGAATATGTTGGTTACTCCTTCTAGGTGGGATTGCTGCCCTCTATTTTACCCACACCATTTCCTATCTTTGGATTTATTACTTTGTTATCTTCTTCCATATGTCCGATAACATCTGTATCAATATCTGGTGTCCATTTAGAACATATATGAAGAATCGTTGCTGTGTCACTTGTCGGATATATAACTGGGATCATTTTATGAAATATAGTCCTTTAATCTTTATTCCAAATGTTTGTAACTACATTCTCTTTGCCTTAGGGTCTATTGCTTTAATACAATGGGAAATCTTACATAAACAACACCCAGAACGCTTCTATCAATTAACGAACACAAACTTAACTTGCAGTAACTGTGCGCGAGATTGCTTTAGAAAACGCTGGGTTAATCCAAATTATAAGAAAGCGGAGAAATCTTAATCCTCCGCTTTTTCATTGTTCATTATTTCAAACAATTCTCGTTTACTATGAATATATAATTTAGAATACAACGTGTTGCGATATCCTTTAAAAGTCCCTAATGTAATATTTAAGGCTTTGGCTATCTCACTTGGTGAATAGCCTTGTAGCATATAATGAACTATCCTTTGCTCTTGAGGCGCCAATCTATCTAAAGCCGGGTTATTAGCCTTATTTACTCCCGTGTCTTTATTCCAAACATTCGTTAAATATGGTTCAAATAAGAAGTAGATTAAAAGTAAAGCTGCCGCAATAATAGCATATAACTCATAGAGTAACCTTTGTTCTTCTGCAGTGAAAGCCATTAATAAAAGCGAATGCAAGATGACTGTTATTACCGCAATGATGATAATGAGCGGGGCAACATAGTGCGATGGCCAACGTCTAAAGATAATAATGCCAAATAAGGCCGAAAGTTGAGCAACTGTTAAGCCACAAGACATCAGCACTAAAGCAATAAAACGAAGCTGGGAAGGTAAAACAACATTAAGCAAAAACCCAATGGCAGCAATGGCTAAGAAAATCT
>JAQUTO010000011.1:4182-14505 GCA_028694305.1 Bacilli bacterium | reverse complement strand
AGATTATTTTAGTTGCTTTTTTTATTTTGATTTGCTTTAATATATGTACGATTTATGTAATCGCTGCCTTATAGGTAGAGGAAAGTCCATGCTCGCACTAGCTGTGATGCTAGTAGTGATTGTGCTAGTTCAAAAAATAAGACTAGGTAGATGGAAGCATCTAACGGCGGAATGAAAGTCTAAATCTTCGGACATGATCTAATTCCTGAAAGTGCCACAGTGACGTAGTCTATTAAGAAATTAATAGAGTGGAACGCGGTAAACCCCACAAGCGAGAAACCCAAATTTGGTAGGGGAATTTCTAACAAAGAACTGAATTTAGTTAGAAAATGCAATGCATAGATAAATGGTTACTTTAAACAGAACATGGCTTATTAAATCGCAACTTATTGTGGAAAAACTCGTTTTTTCCACTTTTTTTATGTTTTCTCTTGACCCCATATCATTTTAATGATATAAAAAAGGTGAATAGGTATTCACATTTTATAATGGAAGGAGGAATATTATGTTAGAAAAAGGTATGAAAGCCGAGATGACAAAGACTGTTACAGATGAGGATGTTCGGATGTTCGCTAAGGTCTCTTCCGATACAAACCCAGTCCACTTAGACGAGGAGTATGCTAAAAAATCTATGTTTGGGAGAAGAATTGCTCATGGCATGATTTCTGCTGGCTATATTTCTGCTGTTCTAGGTAACAAACTACCAGGTAATGGTTCCATTTATCTAGGTCAAACTCTAAAGTTTATGAAACCTGTCTACCTCAATGACACAATTACAACTGTGGTTGAAATTATTGATGTCAACGAAGAAAGACACATTTACACTTTAAAGACTGACTGCATTAACCAACGTGGTGAAGTTGTCACTACTGGTGAAGCTAAAATTATGAAGAAATAGAGGTAAACTACATGATTGAAACTCCAGAATTAAAAGCATTTAAGACGCTTTTAAAGGATTTCGTTGAAAACGAAGTCAAACCAATTGCAGCAGAAATCGATGAAGAAGAAAGATTCCCTGCTGAAACTATTAAGAAAATGGCAGATATCGGTCTATTAGGTCTTCCATTTCCAGTTCAATATGGTGGCTGCGGTGGCGATAACAAGATGTATTCTTTAGCAATTTCAACAATTTCTAAAGCTTGCGCCACAACTGGTGTCGCTTATTCAGCCCACGTTTCTCTTTGCTGCCAACCAATTTATCAATTTGGAACTGAAGAACAAAAGCAAAAATACTTACCAAAACTTTTAAAAGGTGAATGGTTAGGTGCTTTTGGTCTAACTGAACCAAACGCAGGAACCGATGCTTCTGGCCAACAAACAATGGCTGTTTTAGAAGGTGACCACTATGTGGTCAATGGTTCTAAGATCTTTATTACTAACGCTGGTTATGCCAACGTTTATATCATTTTTGCAATGACTGATAAGTCCAAAGGTGTTAAAGGCATTAGTGCTTTCATTCTTGAAAGTACAACTCCTGGCTTCACTGTTGGAAAGAAAGAAAAGAAACTTGGTATTCGTGGTTCATCAACTTGCGAATTAATATTCGAAAATGTCAAGATTCCTAAGGAAAACCTACTTGGTAAAGAAGGCCAAGGCTTCTCCATCGCAATGAAAACATTAGATGGTGGACGTGTTGGTATTGCTTCTCAAGCATTAGGTATTGCTCAAGGAGCCATTGAAGAAACCGTTAAGTATGTTAAGGAAAGAAAACAATTTGGTCGCCCAATTAGTGCTTTCCAAAACACTCAATTTGAACTTGCTGATATGTATGCCAAAACAGAAGCTGCTCGTTTATTAGTTGAACAAGCCGCCGATGCAAAAGATACTGGCGATAAGTCATTATCGCTTAAAGCTGCTATGGCAAAACTATTTGCAGCAGAGACAGCAATGAATGTTACAACAAGATGTGTTCAATTGTTCGGTGGTTATGGTTATACTAGAGAATACCCAATTGAACGTATGATGAGAGATGCCAAAATCACAGAAATCTATGAAGGAACTAGCGAAGTTCAAAGAATGGTTATTTCTGGCGCGGTTTTACACTAGGAGGATGGAAAAATGTTAAAAATATTAGTTTGTATTAAACAAGTACCTGATACCAATGAAATTAAAATCGATCCAGTTAAGGGTACCTTAATTCGTGAAGGCGTTCCAAGCATTATGAATCCTGATGATAAAGCAGGTCTTGAAGCCGCTTTAAGATTAAAGGATAAATATGGTGCTAATGTTACTGTTATTTCAATGGGACCTATGCAAGCTCAAGAAATTATTCGTGAAGCTATTGCCATGGGTGCCGATGATGGTTATTTACTAAGTGACTTTAAGTTTGCTGGTGCTGATACACTCGCAACTTCCACTGCACTATGTGGAGCTATCAAGAATTTCGAATATGATTTGGTTATTATGGGTAGACAAGCCATTGATGGTGATACCGCTCAAGTCGGTCCTGAAACAGCCGAATTACTTGGTATTCCTCAAATTAGTTATGCTGCATCTATCGATTATAAAGATGGTTACTTTATCGTTGAAAGAAAAGTTGAAGATCGGATTTATGTTTTAAAAGCAAAAGCTCCAATCGTCGTTACAGTTCTTGGCGAAAGTATGAAACCTCGTTATATGAATGTTGCACGTTTAATTGATGTTTATCGCAATAAACAAATCAATGTTTGGACAGCAGAGAAAACTAATACTCCTGCTGAAAAACTAGGGCTTAAAGGCTCTCCAACTCAAGTCAAAGAATCCTTTGGTAAACAACTTAAGGCTGCAGGAACTGTCATGGATAACCTCGACCCTCAAGAAGCTGCCAAAGTTATTGCTAAGACTTTAGCTGAGAAACATTATTTATAGGAGGTTCACAATGTTAGAAGGATATAAAGATGTATACGTCTTTGCCGAAACAAGAGACGGAAAAATTCAAGACATTGCTTTTGAATTACTAGGAAAGGGCCGCGAAATTGCTGATATTACTTCCAGTAAACTTCACGCTATTCTCGTTGGTTATAATGTTTCAAAAGAAGCTAAGAAGTTAATTGGTTATGGCGCAGATGAAGTCATCGTAGTTGATGACAAGTGCCTTGAAAACTATTTAACTGAACAGTATGTTCAAGCTACCTATCATATCATCAATGAAAGACACCCAAATATTGTTTTAATCGGTGCTACTTCCATTGGTCGTGATTTAGCTCCAAGACTCTCCGCAAGACTTAAAACCGGTTTAACTGCAGACTGCACTAAACTCGAGGCTGAAGCTTCAGGTGCCTTATTTATGACACGTCCAGCTTTCGGTGGAAACTTGATGGCAACCATCGTTTCTCCAAATACTCGTCCTCAAATGTCCACAGTTCGTCCGGGAGTTATGCAAAAACTTCATTATGATGAATCTAGAAAAGGCGAAGTAACAACTGTTAAAGTCCCATTCGATGCTTCTAAGTTCAAGGTTGAAGTAGTTGAAATCAAACGCGAGAACAAGAAACAAGTCAAAATTGAAGATGCCAAGATTCTTGTTTCCTGCGGGCGTGGTGTGGGTAAAGCCAATCTTCATTTATTAGAAGATTTAGCCACCGAACTTCATGCTACAGTCTCCGGTTCTAGAGCAGTAGTTGATGATGGCATTATTGAACAAGCCCGTCAAGTTGGTCAAACAGGTAAAACTGTCCGTCCAAATGTCTACTTTGCTTTAGGTATCTCCGGTGCTATTCAACATATCGCTGGTATGGAAAATTCCGAGTTTATCATTGCTATTAACAAAGATAAATTTGCTAATATCTTCCAAATTGCTGATTTAGGCATTGTTGGTGATGTTAAGAAAATCGTGCCATTACTTGTTGAAGAAATCAAAAAGATTAAAGCACAATAAGCTAAGAAGCGCCCATAAAAGTGGGCGCTTTTTTTATGCATAAAAGGATTTCTATCCTTTTATTTTTTAATAGGTTTCTAGACTAGAGTGTGCTATAATCTACTTAGTGAAATTGGGGGATGAATCATGAAACTAAATCTACCAAATAAAATTACCTTGGCACGCATGATTATCGTCATTTTTATCATAATTATTGCTTTATTCCCCTATGCCAGTGTAGGTTGGACCGTTCCCGTCCTCTTCACCATTGGTGAAACTCCCTATACTTTGACTAGAGTTCTTATTTTTATTCTCTTCATTGTTGGTTCCATCTCAGACTTTGTGGATGGCCACATTGCGAGAAGTCGGAATATTGTGACAGTCTTTGGTAAATTCCTAGACCCTATCGCTGATAAATTATTAGTTAATGTCTTATATATGATTTTAGCCGCTTGGGGTGAAATCCCAGTTATTATTCCAATTATCTTCATCATTCGTGATACTATCGTTGATGCCATTCGTTTACTAGCAATTGATCAACACGTGGTTATTGCTGCTTCCAAGTTAGGAAAAGCTAAAACCGTTACTCAAATGGTAGCAATGTGTTTGATCTTGGTATATGTTCCATATTCAATATGGGTGGTCTATCTTGCTGGACTAGTTTCCCTCATTTCGGGAATCGATTATTTTATCAAGAATCGCCATTTCTTGTTAAAAGGAGCGGATTATGATGGAAAAAAGTGAAATTGTTGAATTTTTAAAAAGTAGAAACCTAACCCTAGGTTCTGCGGAGAGTTATACCGGTGGTGGTTTTGCCAACAGCATCACTAACATCTCCGGTGCTTCTAACATCTTTAAGGGTGGTTTTGTAACCTACTCGAATGAGATGAAAGAAAAACTTTTAGGAGTTAAGGCTGAGACACTTAACACTTATGGTGCTATCTCACCTGAAACTGTTAAAGAGATGTTGCTTGGTGCTAAAAAAACTTTAGATGCCGATATTGTTGTGGCATTCTCAGGCAATGCGGGACCATTACCAAGTGAAGACAAAGAAGTTGGTTTAGTCTATATTGGTTTCTTACTTAATAACAAAATCATTATTGATAAACTAATCATTAAAGCTACCCGCGAAGAAGTCAAACAAATGAGTATTGATTACGCGATAAATAAAATTATGGATTTACTAAAATAGGATGGTGAAAATATGAAAGAAAAAACTCCAAGTACTGTTGATTATGAACAAAAATTAGCAGAAACAATTAAGAATATTCAAAAACAATTCGGCGAAGGCGCAGTTATGAAGTTAGGTGATAGAACCTCGGTTCAAACCGATGCTGTTTCATCTGGTTCTCTAGCCTTAGATTATGCTTTAGGTGTCGGTGGTTACCCACGCGGTAGAATCATTGAAATCTATGGCCCCGAATCCAGTGGTAAAACCACAGTCGCATTACACGCTATTGCTGAAGCCCAAAAAGCCGGTGGTAGAGCTGCCTTCATCGATGCTGAACACGCCATTGATCCTGTCTATGCCAAAAACTTAGGTGTTAATATTGATGAGTTAATCTTATCGCAACCAGATTCTGGCGAACAAGCAATGGAAATCGCTGATATGTTGGTTAAATCAGAAGCCATTGATTTAATTGTTGTTGATTCAGTCGCAGCCCTCGTTCCTCAAGCCGAACTTGAAGGTGAAATGATGGATAATCAGATGGGCTTACAAGCGAGACTGATGTCTAAAGCTTTAAGAAAACTAGCGGGTAACTTAAATAAAACCAACTGTACCATTATCTTTATTAACCAAATCAGAGAGAAGATTGGTGTTATGTTTGGTAACCCAGAAACTACACCTGGTGGTAGAGCCTTAAAGTTCTATTCCTCTATTAGAGTTGAAGTTAGACGAAGCGAAGCCATTAAGAATGGTAACGAAATTATCGGTAACGTTGTGAATGTAAAAGTGGTCAAGAATAAAGTTGCGCCACCATTCAAAACTGCCCAAGTTGAAATCATGTATGGTAAAGGTATTTCACAAGAAGCTGAAATCCTTGAACTAGGCACAAACTTTGAAATTATTAATAAGTCCGGTGCTTGGTATGACTATAAAGGTGAACGTGTGGCTCAAGGGAAAGAGGCCGCTAAACGCTGGTTAAGTGAGAACCCAACAATTTGTGCTGAGATTAAATCCCAAATCAAAGAAAAAATGTTTACAAGGTAGATTAATTTCTACCTTTTTCTTTTTTTTAGGTTGTTATTCTTCCTATAAATGAGTAAAATGATAGTTGTACGAAAGAGAATATCTTCCGTTCCGTATATATAATACGTCTATTATTTTAATAGGAGGAAATTTTATGTTATTAGCCGAATCCCAAGGATTTGTGCTTCCTCTTATCGTAGGTATAGTGTGTTTAGTTATTGGTGCTGGTGTGGCTTTACTTATTCCGGGCATGGGACTCAAAAAGAGTCAACAAAAAGCTGCCCAAATGGAAAAGGACGCTAAGGCGCAAGCAGATCAAATTGTTCGGACTGCACAATTAGATGCTAAAACAAGTGCATATGAACAAAAACTTGAAGCTGAAAAAGAATTAAAAGAAAGAAAACAAGAAGCCTCTAATTTAGAGAATAAATTGCTCCAACGCGAACAAAATATTGATCGCCGTGATTTAGCATTACAAACTAAAGAAGATAATCTTGAAGAAAAACACAACCAAGTTAATCAAAAACTACAAGACCTCGATAAAAAAGAAGCCGATTTAGACAGTCGTATTAATTCGATTATATCCGAATTAGAAAAGGTTGCTGGTATGACTTCCAGCCAAGCCAAAGATGAATTATTTAAACAAGTCGAAGAAAAAACCGCCATTGAAATGGCAGCATACATTAAAAATCAAGAAGAAGAAGCCAAAGCAACTGCTAATGAGAAATCACAAGAGTTACTCGCTTTTGCTTGCCAAAAGTATGCTCATGAAGTCGCTAACGAAAGAACAGTTTCTGTCGTTTCATTACCAAGTGATGATCTAAAAGGAAGAATCATTGGTCGTGAAGGTCGTAACATTCGGACTCTAGAACAGTTGACGGGTGTTGATTTAATTATTGATGACACTCCCGGTGTTATTACTGTTTCTTGCTTTAACCCAGTGAGACGTGAAGTCGCTCGCTTGGCGCTTGAAGCCTTAATCAAAGATGGGCGAATTCAACCAGGTAGAATTGAAGAAGTTGTGGCTAAAGCCCAAGCTGAAGTCGAAGAGAACATTCATAAAGCCGGAGAAGATACCTTATTCCAATGTGGTATTTCAAAAATGGCTCCAGAATTAGTCTATACATTAGGCAAACTAAAGTATCGGACTTCTTATGGACAAAATGCCTTAAGACATTCCATTGAAGTCGCTGATTTAGCTTCAATTATGGCTAGTGAATTAGGCCTTGATTCTCACCTTGCAAGAAGAGCGGGATTACTCCATGATATTGGAAAAGGTCTTGACTTTGAACAAGAAGGAACCCATGTTGAATTAGGTGTTAAACTTGCTAAGAAATGTGGCGAGTCCAAACAAGTTATTAATGCAATTGCTTGTCACCATGGAGATTGCGAACCATCTTCCTTATATGGACCACTTGTCATTGCAGCTGATGCCCTAAGTGCAGCCCGTCCAGGCGCTCGTAGTGAATCATTAGAAAAATACATTGAAAGAATTGAAGCTCTAGAAGGCATTGCTAATAGTTTTGAGGGTGTTCAAACCGCTTATGCTATTCAAGCAGGCCGTGAAATTAGAGTTATGGTTGTTCCTGAAAAAGTTGACGATGTTGCAGCTTTCAAACTAGCCAGTGACATTCGTGAAAGAATTGAAAAGGAACTAACATACCCTGGTCAAATTAAAGTAAATGTTATCCGCGAAACCCGCGCAAGTGAAGTGGCCAAATAAAATGCGTTTTCTATTTTTTGGCGATATCGTTTCAAAACCAGGACGAGATATCATTGCAAAATACTTACCACTCATCAAGAAAGATTATTGTATTGATGTAGTCTTAGGCAATGGCGAAAATGTCGCCCATGGTCGAGGCATCACTGCTGGAACATATAATGAATTATGTAATCTAGGCTTTGAAGCCATCACTTTAGGTAATCACTTCCTTAATGGAACTCAATCGAATTCCTTTTGGGAAAGTTCTAGTAAAATAGTTAGACCCCTAAACATCCATCCAAGTGCGGCTGGATGTGGATCACGTGTCTTTGAGCACAATGGTATCAAGTTTAGAGTGACAAATGTTTTAGGTCGTTCCTTTATTAATGCTTTATCTCCGCGTAATCCTTTTGATGCGTTAGATGAAGTCATTGCGAGTAACGATGTCAAGATTCATATCGTTGATTTCCATGCTGAAGCCACTGGAGAAAAGTTGGCCTTCGCTTGGAACTACGATGGTAAAGTCAGTTGTGTCCTAGGCACACATACCCACGTTCAAACCGCTGATGCTAGAGTCTTACCGAATGGCACTGCTTGCATCTCAGATGTCGGAATGTGTGGGCCATATAATGGCATTCTCGGTGTGGAAAAAGATTATATTATCTACCGCACAAGAACAGGTTTACCAACTAAATTTGAAATAGCAAAAGGACCTGCTCAATTAAGTGCCGTTGTCCTAGACATTGATGAAGATAGTGGTAAAACAAAATCAATTCAAACAATTTACATTAATCCTGATCATGAATACAATGTGAAACCCATATAGTCAAATGTGGGTTTTTTATTGACTTTTTTCTTCTTTATAGTTATAGTAATACACGGTATGAAAAGTATGACTTTTCTTACTTAGAGGTAATTACATGGATAAATTCATTACTAGCGTTAAGGTTGGCCCAAAGGGCCAAATTGTCATTCCCAAGGAAGTCCGGGAGATATTCGACATTAAATCCGGAGACTCTTTGGTTATTTTAGCCAACAAAAGAAAAGGTATTGGACTAGTTAAAATGGATGATGCCAATGCTTTTATTTTGAAAACACTTGATAGGGAGAATACTAAAAATGATTAAAATTGAGAATATAACTAAGAAATATGGCGATAAGATTGCAGTAGATCACTTGTCTTTAGAAATACGCGATGGTGAAATCTTTGGTTTTATTGGTCCAAATGGAGCAGGCAAAACTACCACTATCAAAATGATTACTGGTATTACTGGTTATGATGAAGGTGAAATCACTTTAAACAATATTGATATTACTAAACACCCAGTCGAAGCTAAAAAGACCTTTGGTTTTGTCCCAGATAGTCCGGATATGTTCTTAAGATTAAAAGGCATTGAGTATTTAAATTTCATTGCAGATATATATGAAGTACCAGAAGATGTAAGACCAGAACGCTTTAAGAGTTTTGCCGAAAAGTTTGATATGCAAGACCATCTGAATGAAGATTTACAAAGTTACTCCCATGGTATGCGTCAAAAGATTATTTTAATGGGGGCCTTAATTCATGAACCTAAAATATGGATTCTTGATGAACCAATGACCGGTCTTGATCCTAAATCTTCCTATGCTTTAAAAGAAATGATGCATGAACATGCTAGTAAAGGTAATTCTGTCTTCTTTTCAACTCACGTTTTGGAAGTGGCTGAAAAACTCTGCGATAGAATTGGCATCATTAACCATGGCAAACTTGTTTATTGCGGAACTATGGATGAACTTGACAAAATGTTCCCAAATGAATCTTCACTTGAAAAGATCTTCTTGGAGATGACTAGCGGTGAATAAGGTTTTACTTTTAACTAAAGTCATGTTGAAGTCATCATCCACCTTCAACAATAATACGAAAGCAGCTAATCGCAAAAAAACTAAGAGTAGTGCTACAGGTATAATTGTTATGTTATTAGTACTAGGTCTTTGTGTTTGTGTGCCTTTTACAATTATTATGTCAACGATGTCATCACTTCTAGCCGAATATGAAGTGGCTGATTCTTTGTTATATGTCGTCTTACCGGTGGCAAATATTGCGATTGTTGTTATCTCAATATTTTCGGTTGTTTCAACTTTCTTCTTCTCACAAGATAACGAGCAATTACTAGCTATGCCATTAAAACCATTGGAAATACTATTATCAAGATTCTTGATTTCATTATTAAGTTCCTACTTAATGGTTTTTATGTTTATTGCTCCAATCTTTATCGGGTATGGAATTGGAATGCACGCTGATATCTTGTTCTATCTTATTGCTATTATAGATATCATTATGATTCCGGTTATTCCTCTTGCCTTAATCTTATTAATCTCAGTTTTAGTCTTCCAAACAAGTAACTTTATCAAACATAAAGATTTATTAACTTATATCATGACAGGCTTAATCTTAATTATGGCTTTTGGACTAAATATTGTCATCCAAAATGGAATGCGCTCCATTGAAACTAACCCAGATGCTTTTGTTGAGGCTTTACAGGCCCTTAGAACTTCGATGGGTGAAACCTTAGTCAAGTTTATGCCAAATGCCTTTTTCGCTTTACAATCTCTTGT
>JAQUTO010000011.1:0-4082 GCA_028694305.1 Bacilli bacterium | reverse complement strand
ATCCTAACAATGGGTATACTCGCTGCCCTTGGAATTGTCCCTATTTTAGATTGTCTAGTCCTACTTATTGCAACTTTCCCAGTCTTTGTTTTAATAAATTATTTAGCCATCTTTATTGATGCTAAACGGCCAAAATTGGAATGGCTCAACGAAACCCAAGCTGTTAAGAATAATACCAATGGCGTTATTTATATGTTTGGAACTTGGGCTGTCGCAATTATCTTTGCCGGCATTGGTTTCATCTTTATGAATCTAAATGTGCCTTATAGTGGTTATATTGTTGGGCTTATCTTCTTTATTATCGGTTCCATTGGTGTCTACTTCATGGTGCGTTATCTTAAAAAGCATGAAAATACTTTCTTTGATAGGTTAGCGTAGTATATACTTTAAGCATGAAAGATTATAGTAAATACTTCAACTTGCCTTCTCAAAAAGAGGCCGGTAAACGCTCAAAAAATAGCAGTGAAATAGTTCGGGATGAAATAGTTATTCCTAAAGAACTAGTTAGTTATGCACATGGAAAAAAATACTATGTGCATACTTTTGGCTGTCAAGCCAATGAAAGAGACGGCGAACTGATTGCTGGTATCTTAGAGAAGATTGGTTATACAAAGGCTTCTAATATGCATGAAGCTTCTTTAGTCTTACTTAACACTTGTGCTGTTCGTGAGAACGCTGAAGCCAAGGTCTTTGGCACCATTGGAGCCGTCAAGAACTTTAAAAAGACTAGTCCCGATGTTATCTTTGGCATTTGTGGTTGTATGGTTCAAGAAGAAAGTGTAGTTAAAAGAATTAAAGAGAAGTATCCACATGTAGATTTAATCTTTGGCACCCATAATATCGTCCATTTGCCAGAATTACTTTTAGCAGTTATGCAAAATCAAAGAGTAATTGAAGTGTATTCTAAAGAAGGAGAAATCTATGAGTGTATCCCTTCTCGCCGAGATAATAAATATAAAGCTTGGATCAATATCATGTATGGCTGCGATAAATTCTGCACCTACTGTATTGTTCCATATACTAGAGGCAAAGAAAGAAGCCGTTTAAAAGAAGACATTATTCAAGAAGTCAAAGATGTTATCGCCGATGGTTATCAAGAAGTGACTCTTTTAGGCCAAAATGTGAATGCTTATGGTAATGATCTAAATTTAGGTTATACTTTTGCTGATTTATTAAATGAAGTGGCTAAAACCAACATCCCAAGAGTTCGTTTTATGACTTCGCACCCTTGGAATTTCACCACCGAAATGATTGATGCTATTAAAAACAATCCCAATATAATGCCTTATATCCATCTACCACTCCAAAGTGGCGATGATGAAATACTCAGAAGAATGGGCCGTAGATACACCAGCGAAGAATACCGGACCTTATTTACTAGAATGAAGGAAGAAATACCCGGCGTCTGTATCTCAACAGATATTATCGTGGGCTTCCCAAATGAGAGCGAAGAACAATTCCGCCATACTTTAGAAATGGTAAATTATTGTAAATTTGATAGTGCCTTTACCTTTATCTTCTCACCGCGGCCTGGCACACCAGCCGCTAATATGGAAGATACCATTAGTAATGAAACGAAGCATCAACGCTTTAATGCTTTATTAGAACTAGTAAATAAATACAGTTTAGAGAGTAATCAAAAGTTCTTAAATAAAACCGTTTTGGTCTTAGTGGATGGCATCTCTAAAAAGAATGATAATGTTTTATCTGGCTATTCAGAAGCCAACAAGGTTGTGAACTTCAAAGGCCCTTTATCCTTAATTGGTAAAATAGTTCCAGTAAAAATCACCAGCGTTAAATCGTTCTCGTTAGAAGGTGAATTAAATGGCTAATCTCAATAAACTAATTAAAGAGTTCCGAGCCGAACTTAGTGATTTGGCCTTAATCAAAGAATATAATGCGGTTGCTAAAGAGTATCATGAGTCTAAAGAAATCCAACAATTCGAGACCGATGAACATACTTATCAAACTAAGATGATTATGGCTAGAGAGAATTCACGAAAGGAAGAATTCCTAGAATATAAAGCCAAATGGCAAGAGGTTCATGACTTACATGTCGCTCATCCCCTCTATCAAAACTACCAATCCTTAAGAAATGAAGTTGGAGACCTCTTAAATGAGTTATCTAACATCCTAAATGACATAAACTAGCTTTCTGGCTAGTTTTTTTGACTTAAAACGCTAAAAGTGTCATAATTTACCTAAATGCAACCGCCAGTTGACAAATTGCAAACTAGACTTGGTGGTTAGGCAATATGACAAATGTTATCATTTAGGTGTTTTAAAAAGGAGCAAATATATATGAATATTGAAATTGCTAATCGTTTAGTTGAATTAAGAAAAAAAGCTGGGCTATCTCAAGAAGACCTAGCCAACCAATTGGGAATAAGTCGTCAATCTGTCTCTAAGTGGGAAAGAGCCGAGGCTTCTCCTGATACCGACAATCTAATCTGTCTTGCCAGAATCTATAAAGTATCTTTAGATGATATCTTAAAGACCGAAGAGACAGTTGAGGAAATAGCAGAAAGCGCCAAGAAGAGATCTGATGCAGAAGAAATCCAAATCAAAACAAAGGATAACAACACTGTCATCATTAACTCTAAAGGAACTTTCAAGATGAGTGCCGAGGAATCAAGAAAGCACGATATCAAGCGTTGGTTCCAACGTTTCCCATTCCCAGTTCTAGTAGTTTGTGTTTACTTATTATTAGGATTCTTACTTGATGCTTGGCATCCAGCTTGGGTTATCTTCTTCTCAATTCCACTTTATTACAGTTTAATTGAGAGCATCTATAAAGGAAAGGTTAAAGATTTTGCTTGGCCAGTTCTCTGTGCAGCTGCCTACTTAGTTATGGGCTTCTTCTTTAATCTCTGGCATCCAGGTTGGATTATCTTTATTACTATTCCTATCTTCTATGCTATCTTTACTCCAATTCACAAAAAAAAGAGCAAAGTTACTGTCAATATTAATGGTGAAGAACGAGTAGTTGATGAAGATGACTTCGATGAAACCATTGAAAAAGATGTTAAAGATGCTATGAAAGATATTAAAGAATCCTTAAAGGATTTCAAAACTATGCATATAAATATCAATGGTGAAGATGTTGTGATTGATGCCGATCAAGATGAAGACGATATTGAAGATGATATTAAAGAGCATGTTGAAAATGCTGCTAGAAAGAATAAAAAAGTTGAAATTAACATTGGTGGCAAGAAAATTGTGATTAATGCCAATGATCAAGAGGAGGAGGATGACGATGAATAACGGGAGAAACTCATACGAAACTATGGTTTATATTAGTTCTTATGCTGAAATGACCGAATACTTCGTTAAAAAGAATCAGGATGAAGGTTGTTAATTATGGGCGATAGTAAAACATTTAGTGTCAATTCGAGAATCAAGGAAATAATCATTGAAACTCAATTAAGAGAAATTCGTCTATCAGCAAGTGATGATGAAAACTACGCCTTAGACTACGATGATAGAGATGATTTATACTCTACTGAATACTCAGTTGAGGATGGAGTTATCCATCTCCACCAAGAATTTAAAAAGAGAAACTTTCTTTTTCACCCAATCTCACATGTAGACCCAATCTATGTAAAAGTACCAACTACCTTTGATGGTAAAGTAACATTAGTTACTTCAAATGCTGGAATTGAATCCAAAATCAAGAATTTAGTAGAAGAAGGCAAGTTTAAAACTACTAATGCCGGAATTAATGTAAATGATCTTAAAGCCAAAAAAAGTCTATCTATCCAGACCTCAAATGCTACGGTGGAAGTGGAAGACCTAACCGTTAAAGAGGGTACGATTGAAGTAGTCACAACAAATGCAAGAATCATCGCCAAAGAAATACTGGGCAAGGATTTATCCTTTACCACTAAAAATGGTGATTGTAACATCACTGATTGTGAAAGTATTCGGGCTTTTAGAGTAACTACTTCTAATTCCTCGATTAACATTGATCATTCTCAAGCTAAAGCCTTTGAATTAAAAACCAGTAATGCTAGGATTCATGTTGATAATGCCAAAGCCGAAAGATACGATGTGGTTTCATCCAATGCCAATGTGACACTTCT
>JAQUTO010000119.1 GCA_028694305.1 Bacilli bacterium | reverse complement strand
TAGTTCTTCCTAAAGATAAAGAAGAGAAAAAAGAAGTAAAACCAGAATAAACAAAAAAAGACAGGTTCTCAAGGACTTGCCTTTTTTGACACCTATTTGTTTGTTGAAAAAGGTATCTAAAGTGTTACAATTATAATAGAATTTTATTCACTATTCATTGATCTTCTAAATAATGGGCAATTTGGAAATGACAAAACCAATCAATACACAAATTGGATACTACAAGATATACAAAGGGATGTATTTTATTTATGATGAAAGGCATGAGATAATATGATTAAAGTATTAATTCCGATAATTTTGTCGAGTTTTATTGTTTATTCTGGAGTACAAGGGTCTACTCTACATCCTTCTAATAATGGCATTATTAGGTCACCAATGGCTCAATACATAACCTTGAATACTTTCCAAACTGTTTCTACAACACCGGGAACGACCAAAGAATACTTATTTACTTTCACTGATAACGAGTTTTATGTTGTAGAAACATCTGGCATAGGTAATCAAGATACAACATTAACTATTGAGAACCTTGTGGGAGGCACATTAACTGATGATGATTCTGGTGAGGACCTCTTTTCAAAGATTTACGTTACAGGTCAAAGTGGAACACTGATGAAGATAAAGGTTACTTTGAAGTCTTCTTCTGCTCCTGGGAATTTTGCTTTACAGTTACGCCGGCAGCAAATGGCATTATTTGGATTCGACTATGACGCTTTTCACATTACTACAGGGCATCTGACTTCTCCTTTTAATAATTTTACAGCGACATATGATGCTTATAAGTTTGAAAACAAGACAAAGAATTATGGATTGACTCAAGATTCAAGGAGATATGCTAGATTAAATAGTGAAGTGCTTCTTTTTGCTGGTCATGGAAATGGGGCGTTTAATTCATCTACTTATGGAGGTGCTGTTGCTTTTATTAATAGTAATGGAACTCTTGACTGGATGAACCTCAATGATTTCCCAACTATGAATAATGTTAAAGTTGCGGTATGGAGCGTTTGCTATGGAGGGAGTACAGCCAACGAATTCAATAATTCAGTAGTCCAAAAGGCTGTTGATCAAGGCGCAAAAGTTTCCTTTGGATACTATCCTTCTGTTCTTTTATCCTCTGCCAAAACAGTATCGGATATATTGTTCAGTAGAATGGCATATGGCTATTCTTTTGGAAATGCTGTCATTGATGGAATTGCCGCATTGCCATACTACGATACGGCTAATCAATACTTGATTGTTGGCGATTCATCAATTCATTTGAATACTAGTAATAGAAACCCCGAATATCCTTTTAGGGCTCAAAATGAACTTAGTCAAATGACGAACAGAATTGTATCTGCTCGATTGTTTCGTCATGAGATTAGTAGTAATTATGTTAGGTATTACGAAATGATTAATGGAAAAGTTGCTTTTTCTTATTATGATGTTTTCTATG
This sequence comes from Bacilli bacterium, assembly GCA_028694305.1. Lineage (GTDB taxonomy): Bacteria > Bacillota_I > Bacilli_A > RFN20 > UBA1709 > JAQUTO01. The sequence continues at coordinate 1,699 of JAQUTO010000119.1, read as the reverse complement.
ATGGGGATACAATAGTTTCCTTCAAAGATATGACAATGTTGTATAACGATGTAAAGCCACTAAATAAAAATAATTCTTTTGAAGCCATAAAGGGGACATTACAACTAGATTCAAACGGACAGATGCAAAAACTTGAAAAAGTTCAAAAACATATCATATATTGTGGAATTGATGGGTCGATGCACCCTATTGAAATTACACTTATGGAATATCAAACTGGTTCTGGGGTTGTTTCTATGGAGGCAAAATGTACTGATTTATATAATGGATCTGATATTGATTATGAACGATTAAATTCGATTCATTCTCGATATAATTGGTGGTGATTGAAGTGAAAAAAGATAAGAAACCAATGAGTAAAAAAGTAAAAATATTACTTGTTGTTATAGTAATCTTATTTTTATTCTATTGCCCAAGACCTTGGGGCTTAAAGACTTGGCCTTTTGGTGTTGAAAAGATTACCTATCATTCTCATTCTATAGAGTGTGCGCAATCTGAACTAGAATTGCCTAAGGAAGAGAATGCCGAGTTCATGAAAAGATTATGGTCGATTTGGGGGATTAATAGTCTTTTAGGCTGGAGTGGCGCAGAGCGAGAATACTTTGTGATAACGTATAAAAGTGGTCGCAAAGTGACAACTCCAATAACGGGTTTTGGCACCTACCACACTTTTTCATCTAAAGTCCCATTATCTTCAATGTTTAATGATGTTGAAGAATTTTGCATTGTACCAAATAAAGGTTATGAGAAGAGTTCATAACAACATAATTAATAATAAAGACCAGTTGACTAATGCTGGTCTTTCTTTTATAATTTTAGTGTTCTTTCGTTGAGTTACATTAGTAAGTTAAAGTTTGCTTTTAGAGAGTCAATGGTTGCTGAAAATTGATACAAACAAAACTGAACTCAGTAAGGAGAAGGAATCGGCTGTTCACGTAAGCAACATAAATAAGAGCATAACTATGTTATGAATTAGGATGGTACCGCGATTTAATCGTTCCTAAATGGAACGTTTTTTTATGGAATGAGGTGGAATTATGGTTGATTATGATTTCCAGACAATCGAACAAAAATGGCAAGATTATTGGTATAACAATGACAAGTTTAAAGCCATTGATTTTGACCCAAGACCAAAGTTTTATGGACTAGTTGAATTCCCTTATCCTAGTGGAGCAGGAATGCACATCGGTCATATTAAAGCTTTTTCAGCCATGGAAGTAGTAGCCAGAAAGCGGAGAATGCAAGGTTATAATGTCTTATTTCCAATTGGGTTTGATGCCTTTGGATTACCGACTGAAAACTATGCTATTAAAACCGGCATTCACCCAAGAGAAGTTACCGATAAGAATATTATTACTTTTACTAACCAATTAAAGAAGACTGGTTTCTCTTTTGATTGGAGTAGAGTGATTGATACTACCCAAGTTAGTTATTATCGTTGGACTGAATGGATCTTTTTACAACTTTATAAAAAAGGCTTGGCTTATAAATCCAAGACCTATGTTAATTATTGCCCATCTTGTAAGGTGGTTTTAGCTAATGAAGAGTCGCAAGGTGGCAAGTGTGATCGCTGCCATAATGAAGTCATTCAATTAGAGAAGGAAGTTTGGTTCCTGAAGATTACCGCTTATGCTGATGAATTATTAAAAGGTTTGGCCGATGTTGATTATCCAAATAGAATTAAAGTTGAACAAGAAAA
>JAQUTO010000010.1 GCA_028694305.1 Bacilli bacterium | reverse complement strand
CCTAAGACCCCAACAACTGAAATAATGACAATTGCCACCATATGTATCGAATGGATTATAGCACTTTATTAGAAAGAAAGAGCATCATCTTGCTATTTCCGCCTTATTAGTTAGATTCTTTTCATAAGAAAACCCAATTCAATAAGAATTGAGTAACAAAATATAATGTAACTACAATTAATTATAACTGATTTCTAGCATCACAATGTCGATGACCTTTTTCAAGATATCTTCTGGAACAGATTCAATTAGAACATAGTCCTTGGAGTTTGTATCAATCACTTTAGGTTGTTCACAGAGTATTTGACCCTTTGTTTTAGTTCGACCCCGCAAATCAACATGAAGAGGAAACCCCGGATGAATAGTACTCGTAATTGGGAGCATGATTGCTAATCCCTTTGTTCTAGAGATGAACTCAGAATTAGAAATAACAACCGCTGGTCTTCTGCCTTTTTGTTCATGACCCAACGCTGGATCAAAATCAACAAAAACAATATCTCCTTGTTTTACCATACTTCTCTTCCCTTTGGCTTACCCCAATCAACTTCGACAGGTTCATAGTCGCCATGATAATTTGCAAATAAATCAGCTAAGGTTTTAGCGGTTTGTTTGTTCTTCTTAATAATTATGTTTTTATTGGAACTAACTATGGTCAATTCATCATTATCTTTAATATCAAGCGTCTTTAAAATACTTGAAGGAATAATGATTCCCCTGCTATTCCCAATCTTTTTAAGTGTAATCACCATATTATCACCTCTAATAAAAGTATATACATATGTTATAACATTGTCAATTGGATATACATTATTTCATATAAAAAATCCCCAAAGAGTATGGGCATTTTTTTGGACATCATATTAGATACAATGGGCTTACAAATACAAGGACGTGAGAACATGGCAATTAAGGAATATAGTCGAGTAAAACTCTCTTTTGATGTCAAAGTAGATGGTGTTATTATACCTAAAGGTACTAAGGGTACTGTTTTAGAATCACATAACAACGATAAGTATGGTGTCTTATATTTAGTAGAACTAGATAGTCGTAAATTTGGTGTGCCCGTCTTTACCTTTGAAGAAAATCAACTAGAAATAATCAGCTAAAAATACTAATAAGGATATTATCTCGTATATACATCGCGACGATGGCCAACTTTAATGACTAGAACAATTAATTCGCAATCTTTGATTAGACAAAGTAAGCGGTAGTCGCCAATGCGATAGCGCCATTGGCCAGAGAATCCAGCAATTAACGGCTTACCAAAAGCTCTTGGATTTTCGCAATTCTCTAGATGTTTAGAAATCCAAGCATTGATTATTACCTGTGTATAATGATCAAGTTTTCCAAATTCATTTATTGCTTCTTTAGAAAAAGTAATCTGATATGTCATAAATTGAATTTCTTTCTTAATTCTTCTAATGTATATGTTTTAGGGTCCTTGTTAAATCTCTTCAATGCTTCATCCATGTCAGCAATATCAAATTCATCCTCAATTCTTTCGATTAAAGCCACTTTAAAAGCCTCCGATAGTGAAATGCCATGCAAAGCTGCATAGCTCTTAAAAAGTTTTGTTTCTTCATCATTTGTTCTTACTGAAGTTACTGCCATAAATATCAGCCTCCTATAATCATTATAGGCAGCAACTACAATGTAGTCAATAGTAATTATTTAATAATGATAACTTGTTATCTTGCCCTACTTCTAAGTATACTAAAAGAGTAATTTGCAACTGAGCGTTGCGTGACTTTTAGAAGATAGACTAGCAAAATAGAAGCATAAGGAGGCAGGTTAATGATTGATTTTAAACAAGTAGGCTGTAAAATCTGCTTACTTAGGAAAGAACACAATCTCTCACAAGAAGATTTGGCTAGCAAGATGTATGTGAGTAGGCAAGGTTTATCTAAGTGGGAAAATGGTACTGCTGTCCCAAGTGTTGATAGCATTCTAGAACTAAGTCAGTTCTTTGGTATCTCAATTGAAGAACTACTCTGTCTAGATAGTAAAACAGTGGTAGATCCTACCGATATCTTCAAGGGACAAGAAAGATTATATATTGTTAATAAACTAATTCGGAATGAATTAGATGTGAACTTAGTTGAGATTTTCAATCAGCTATTGCCTTCTGAAAGACTGATGGTCTTAAAGGCCATTAAAGATGGTAGGTTATATTGCCCGATTGAAAAAATTAGACCAAAGTTAACTAATGATGAAGATTATTATTTAAGGAGGAGCAAATTATGAGTTATATTGAAGATTTAATTAAAAATGATGATAAGAAATATGAGTTCAGTGACTTACAAAAGAAGAAGATTAAAGAGTTAATGGAGAAGTATGAAAAAGAGTTAAACTCGTTGGATGAAGAAACTAAAGTAAAAGTAGCTAAACGTTTCGCAAAAGCCATCCAAAAGATTAAAACTAAGAATCTCCAAGATGAAGATGATTTAGATGATCTTTGTGAAGATGTGGCTGAAGATATCGCTGAAATAATTGAAGAAGCAAAAGATGATGGAGATGACAAAGACTTCTTTAAGATTTCTGGTCTAAAACCGAGCACCGAAAAGAAGACTAAGAAGCTTTTACAAATACTGCCATTTCTAGATGAAGAAGATGTCCACGAAGTAGTGACCAAGTTTTTAGAGGGGGACGCAGTATTAAGTGGCAATGAATTAGTGGCTGTCTTACCTTTCGCCAGTGAAGAAGATTGTAATGCCCTCTTCATGCGAACATTAGAAAAAGGTGATGATAACTATAATCCAGTTGCAATCGCACCATTTGTAAGTGAAGAATGCCTATCTAAAGTAGTGGATCGATACTTGGCCGGTGAATTCAAAGATTTGAATATCAATGCCCTCTATCCTTTCATTAGTAGTAAAGATGCTAAACGCTTATTCATTCAGATCTTAAAAGATAAAGAATAAAAGAAAACCTCCAGATATAATCTGGAGGTTCTTATTCGCAGTCTCTTTGGAGACAACCGATCATATAGATTGGATAATATACTTTGTTACCCACCACTTTTATATTTGAATTAGAGAAGATATAAGCTTCATTAATTTCATATTCTTCATTAGCTAAGAGATTATCCAAGGCCACATGCCTTTGATAATCCTTCCCAGACTTAATTTCGAGTGGTAAAACGTTCCCTTTATAAGTTATTAAAAAATCAACTTCGCCCTGTTTTTTGGAAGAAAAGTAATAGATTTCTTTAAAATTATGGGTTAGCAGTTCTTGGGCTACTGCATTTTCAAAAATAGCGCCATAAATAATATCTTTTTCATGGGCTGAAATCTTTCTTTGAACCTCTGTGTCCATTAAACGATAAGTCAGCATTCCAACATCAGAAGCAAATAATTTTAAAAGACGACTATTTCTAGAAAGCAACAAGGGAATCTTTGGTTCGCTTACCGTATAAACTGGAATTGCTACTCCTGCCTCAGATAGCCAAAAGAAATCGTTATCAACTTTTGTTAATTTATGTTGATTTCCAATCAAAGAAAGTGTAAATCTTTTCGACTTTGAGGATATTTCACTAGGGAGAACTTCATATGCCATTTTAATTAAGGGTCTTTTCTCTAAAGGGGCATATTTAGTTATGTCTGCAACATAATGTTGCTCAATAGCACGGTGAATCAAGTTTATTTTTTTTAAGTCGTTATTCTTGATATATGAATCAACAGCTTCTGGCATACCTCCAACAAGCAGATAATTGTAGAAATAATCCAGTAATTGAGTATGAATAAAAGGTGGGACTTCTTTTTTCTCATAAAAGCACTCTCTTACTTTATCATATACCTCATCTTGAACGCCGTTAGCCCACAAAAATTCTTCAAAATCCAAAGGATACATGGTCTCGCTATAAAGAAAGCCCATAGGTTCAAGAGCTGTATTGAATTCAGAAACTCCCAGTAATGATCCGGAAAAGATGAAACGGAATTGCCCATTCTGGCATAGTGGTTTAGCTAAAGTTCGAAAATCGATTTGAGGAGCTAATTGTATTTCATCGATAAAAATGACGGTTTGGCCAGGAATCAATGATACTTTGCTGAATGAGGAAATAACAAAAAGAAAGTCTTTAACATTTCTTGCATGTTCTAAAGCAACAATTGCTTCTTTATTATTGGCAAGATTTATTTCCACAAAGTTAACAAACTTTTGTTTACAAAACGCTTCAATAATGTAGGTTTTCCCAACCTGCCTTGCTCCATCAACTAGAAGAATCTTTTTATTTGCAAGCCATTCGTTCAATTTGTTTTCAAATTTTCTTCTTAACATCGATACCATTCCCTTCATACATCTTTCTTACAATATTACTATATACCTTTTATACTTTTCCAACAACAAAATGTTAATTTATTTATACTTTTCCAACATAGAATATGCTGTTTTGTTATACTTCTCCAACTATAAGGTTTCAAAACACCGAATTGTCTTTTCAATTGCTGACCAATAAGAATGTTATCTCAAGTCTTTAATGCTATAATAAGAGCATGAAATTAAAACTAAACAAGCAAGATGAATGTAAGTTACAGCATTTAATTACGGCCTTAGATAGCAACATTGAGATTGCTAATCTTTATACTGACTATTTAACCGAACATTATAATGATATTGATTTAGAGTTATTAGAAGAGTTTGGAAGTTATTACCTTGCTTTACTAACAGTTTTAAACATTGATGAGACATCAGTCGAACTAAAACCCCTAGTCAAGAATCACCATCTAGATCAAATTGATTGTTTAAATACTCAGGATTATTTAAATAACCCTTACTATAAAAACATTAAACTACCAAAGCTTAAGAAAGACAATTGGGAGTTCACTTCTAATACCTTTTTACCTTATGAAGGTTTTGTTTATTGTGATTTAACTTTTAATGGCTTTTATGAAGTAACTCACCTGGGATACTTTACTAAGCCTTTAGTTTATCCTTTATTACTCCAAAATAACGCCATCTGGATGTCAATCACACCCCATGAGATAAATACTATGCAAGCAAGCGTAAATCACGCTACAGGTAATATCTTAGTCATGGGCTTAGGTTTAGGTTATTTTGCTTACATGTGCTCAATTAAAAAAGCAGTTCAGAAAATAACCATTATTGAAAATGACCCAACTATCATTGCCTTATTTAAGCAATACATTTTGCCACAATTTGAAGATAAAACTAAAATCACCATCATTCAAATGGATGCAGTTGAATACTTAAGAACTGCCCCTCATTTTGATTATACTTTTATTGACCTATGGCATAATGAAGAAGATGGCTTACCATTATATCTAAAACTTAAACAACTAGAGAAAGATAATTCGGTTGATTACTGGATTGAATCATCCTTGCTTGCTATGATTAGACGGGCCTTGCTGGTTGTTCTAGATGAAGCATTACATAATAGTCCTCAAAACTATGAGAATGCCCAAAATAATAGTGATAAACTAATTAATGCCATTTCCAAGTATTATCAAGATTATGAACTTACTTCCTTTGCAGCAATAGAAGAATTAATCTCAATCAATAATCTCAAAAAAATAATCAAAAAACTGAAGATTTAGTTCTCCAGTTTTCTATAGAAAATATTAGGTCCGACCGGTTCAGTAAACCCTGTGGTTCGACTGAATTTTTTGGCCACTTTTGTTTTAAGTGGACCCATATTGAAACTATCTTCATTCTTTTTACTTGCAAGAAGTTCATCACATAAAACTAGCATCTCAACTAGAAATGAGGCTGAACACTCTTTTGGTAAATGAGATAATAAAATCTTATCAAACTTACCTTCAACTTTTGGGATGTAGGCTTTTAAATTATTCCGGTATTGTTCTACACTACTTGAACCTGGTAAAAATAAGAAAACAGAAGGGTTACAAGCATCTCCAGTTAAAAGTAAACGATCTTCTTCTATTAATAAGGTCATAATCCCCGGAGTATGTCCTCTTAAATGAAATGCTTTAACATGCAAGCCCCCTAAATCAAATTCTTGACCCTCTTGTAATTCATTAAAAAGTGGGTTTTTATTTTGAATATATGTTAGATTAGCCGGCTTTTTCTGGGCATTAGCAAACTTCAAACTACAAGTAACATAGAAGTCTCGCATCCACCTCTTCATTTGAGTCTTAGCCATCTTCCAATCTAGCTTATTGAGATACAGTTTTTTATCCATGAATAAGGAAGCTCCACCAGCATGATCAACATGGCCATGAGTTAAGACCACTTCATATGGTAAGTTGGTGAGTGAGTCTACTACTTCCCGAATATTACCCACCCCACAACAAGTATCGATTAATAAAGCTTGTTGACCACCAATTAAAAGATAGGCAAACTCATTAGTTAACCCAATAATGCGGAATAGATGATCATTGACTTGTTCTACTTTATATAAAGAACCTTCTTTACTCATATACTTATTCTTCCTTTTTAGATATTATACTACTTTTCTTGGTATTCTTTTAACAAGATAAATGCAGCATTAGCATCTTTGGTCTGTTCTAATAACTTGTTCCAATTTAAATCTAACTCATTCATCTTTCCTATGGTTTGAACTAGTTTATCTTTACCATATTGTTTAACGAACATAGAACAAGCTTTAGCAGATTTATTGCCAGTACTAAAGAAACCATAATTACAAGACTCTAGTTGCACACATTCATAACACCCCTTTAAACCTTTATCCTTACTGCACTTAACAGTTGGGCAGATATGATCTGGGCACCAATACCCATAAGTACATTTACATGCTTCCTTCTCACAGCCTGGGCAAGAAGTAAAGAAACAATAGGAACAAACTAAGCCACATCTAGCTAGTTGGGCTTGCTTGGTAGCCACCCTTTTAAAATGGAAAGCTTTAACTGGAAATAAGAGACATTGTTGATTATCTTTAAGTGAATAATAATCAAAAACTGCCCCACTTAGTTTTCTTAGTTCTAAAGGAATGTAATAATTAATAAAGTCATTAAAGACTCGCTTATATTCATCACCTTTTTCTAACTTAACTAAGAAATACTCTTGGGAAGGAACATGCCAAACACTCCAACCATTAGGAATACTTTTAATCTCACTTTTTAATTCATAACCAGCAAGATATAAACCTTTACTGAAGTCCTCCTCCCAAGGCTTTAGTGAACGAGGAAAATCACTCATTAAACCATAACTTCCACTAACCTTACCATTATCATCTAATTTTATTAATTCTTTAACTTCATTAAATCCTTGATTGGCTGCTTGATAGAGTTTTTGAATAAAGTCTTCACCATCATTAGTAGATCCTTCTTTACCAATGACACTAAAAGCTGGTTTAGTAATTATTTCATATTTCATAATCCAACTCTCCTTATTTTGCTCTTCATTATTTTAACACATATAAGCTACTCACTCTACATACTGTAAAGGAAACACTGGATAATATAAGGAATTAAGTAATAACAATACAATGCGAGAAATAGTTATTAGATTTGTGGTATTCTTTTTAAACTCCATATTCATGGACTCTGTAAATTGCTGTTTATTAGACTTTTGCCCTTTTCAATAACATCACTACATCCACAATTATAACTAAATATTTATGTTCCAAAGAACAAATATTTGACTTAAACAATACTTTTCTATATACTTAAGTTATAAATAATGTTCATAAGAACGTAATTGTCTAGTTTAGGAGGACTAAGTTATGGAAATTAAAAGAGATTATTACCTCAACAAGTTAATTGAAAGTAAAGGTAATGGTTTGGTTAAAATAATAACTGGTATTAGAAGATGCGGAAAGTCTTTTCTTTTATTCACTCTTTTTAAGGACTACTTGTTAATGTCTGGAGTAAAAGAAGATCATATCATTCAATTAGATTTCGATGTCATCGAGAATAAAAAATATAGAGATTCCAAAGTTGCTTTCAATTATGTGAATTCAATGATTATTGATAATGATAGATATTATATCCTTCTCGATGAAATTCAACTTCTAAGTGATTTTGAGTCAGTCTTGAATAGCTTTATGAAAAGAAACAATGTTGATGTCTATGCAACCGGCAGCAATTCCCATATGCTGAGCTCAGATATCGCTACTGAATTTAGGGGGAGATCGTGGCAGATTCATGTCTACCCTTTCTCTTACAAAGAGTTCAAAGATGCCCATCCTGATTATGAAAGCGATAAGGCTTTCGATGAATACATTACCTATGGTGGGATGCCATATCTATTGAATCTCGGGAACGAATCTGACAAAGTCACTTATCTAAACAATCTCTTTAATGAGACATATCTCAAGGACATCATCGATAGAAATCATCTTAGGGCAAATAACTCTCTTAGAAACATCATAAACGTTTTATGCTTCTCCGAAGGTTCCCTCTCCAATCCACACAAGATAGCCGAGACCTTCAAAAGCACTTCTGACAAAAACATTTCAGAGAACACCATCTCCAATTACATAGAATACTTGAAAGATGCTTTCTTGATATCGGAAGCCAAACGCTATGATATCAAGGGCAAGGGCTATATAAGTGCAACCAGCAAATTCTATTTTGTTGATCCTGGCATTAGGAATGCCATACTTGGCTTTAGACAAGTCGAGCCAACCCACATCATGGAAAGCATGGTGTATTACGAATTATTAAGAAGAGAATGTTCAGTCGATGTTGGAGTAATCAACACCTATTACATGAACAAAGAGGATAAGAAGCAAAGAATTTCCTATGAGGTTGACTTCATATGCAATCAAGGAAGCAAGAGAACTTATATTCAATCCGCTTTTGCAATTCATACTGAAGAAAAAATGGGCCAAGAGAAACGCTCATTAAGAAAAATCAATGATAACTTCAAAAAAGTTATCATTACTAAAGGCCGAATGAGTCCTAGGTACGACGATGAGGGAATCCTTCATGTCGGTTTATATGATTTCTTGGAAGGTGCCGATGTTTTAAACTAATGATCTACTACTTAAAACAGGGATTCCTCCCTGTTTTATTTTCTTCTGGTGCCCGAGGCCGGACTCGAACCGGCATGGCTTTAACACTGAAGGATTTTGAATTACTAAACGTATTATAAACCTTTATCTCCCTCATGATATTCTGCTTTTTTCACTAATTCCTTGGCTTCATATGTTGGCATTGGATGATTAGGATAGACATCCGAAGGAAATTCTACCATATAGTACTCAAGGCCATCTGTTATTCCACTAAGAACAATTACACCTAAACTACCTTTAGGCACTCCGCCCTTCTCCACCAAGGTAATGACTTCTTCATAATCACAAAACTTCATTATATCCCATCCACTTCGCTTATCTATCAAGATAAATTCTTTAAAAAGTAAGATATAGATTAAAAACTATCTGAAGAACAAACTATTCCTGTTTTATCATAGTTTCTCAACTCTAGGTGTTTCTAAATCTTCGATATCAACCAATCCATCATTTAATTCATTCAATTTATCCTTTAGTTGATTTAGTAAAGCAAGCATTTGTTGCTTGTCTTTTTTTTCTTTTTCCTCATTAAACCAACATGGTTGATTGTGAGATTCAAATTCATAATAACTATTAAATAATTCTTCAATCTTTTTTGCAATACTTTGAAGTTCCGAATCGCTAATGAAGTCGATGAATTCTTTTTCATTATCCCATTCTATGCCATTCTCATCACAATACCACAATGGACTATGCATGAATTCATTCTTTATTTTTATAATATTCATTTTATTTCCTCCTTGGATAAGCTGAAACAATAAATCCGTTTGTCCCAATACCGGTTACAACAACATATTGTCCGTTATATGCGTAGACTCTTTCAAACCCTTGTTTTGTGCCCATAATCTTCAGTTCATTGCTAATGATCCTACCTTTAGTCATTACATCCCTTAAAAAAGTGGGGACTTTGTCTTCTGTAATACCACAGGCTTTTTCAAAATCTTTTTTATGACCCATTTCCTTATTGTTTCCATACAGTATGTGATTTAATCCAGCGTTATCATTACCTTTTTCAAGCCAAACCATTTGACCGGATTGATCTTTTGTAACAAATAATACATCTTTTTCATTAAATTTAACACCCGCAGCTATTAAAGGTTGAATCATTTGTTTTCTTTCGATTTCTTTAACCTTACTGATAAGATTTCCTTGTTCGATAGTTTCTTGTGGTGATCCACTGGTCCCATGAGCAATTCCCGAATTTCTAGTCTTTCCCATTTGCTTCGTTACTCCTTTCTATATTTTGTTTTCTCAAAATATTGTCAGGAATAATTACTTCAATGTTCTTATTAATCGCGTATTCGAATAATGTTATTACGCAATCATCACTTGAACATACACTATAGACAATAATCCTTTTTAGTTTTGGAAGCGAATCAACTGTCTTGCGAATTGCCTTTATTAGCAATTCCCTTTGTTTTGGGTTTTTCATTGAACCCTTTACACTGAATGCAACTACACTGGCATCTTCCATACCATTCAGCATTGAATCAAAGTAGTTTTCATTAGCATAGGTAACATTTGGTATTGTGATGGTCCCAAGTTCCAAAATAAACCACAATGATACAAGTCTCGATTTAAAGATACGATAAAGGTTTTCAATCGCATTTATATCTCCACATTGTGAATAATCAGGAGCAATAAAATACTTTACATTTTTGAACCTTTCCTTAAAAAACCTCAGCCGTTTTTCATCACGATAATAAATTGCATTGAATATCCCATAAATCCCATCAAATACATTATCGTATTGATAGAAGCAAACCGCAGTATTATCCGTTTTATTATACTCACCAACATGCGAATATAATGCAAGATAATCAATACTGATATTTTCTGGACAAATAACATATGGTAAGTCATACTTTCCAACTGAATAGGTTTGTTCCGATAAAGTAGTAAAATTTAAGTTAAGTAATTGTTTAAGATCTTTCTTCTTCACCATAACCCACCATGAAGTAGAAAACTAATTCAGATACCGACATTTTATTATCCCTTTCTGCAACCTTGTTGCTTTTGACAATCTCTTCATGTTATGGTACAATCTTAATTGCAAAATCGTGGTTATATCATAATCATGATTAGTGGCATCCTATTATTCGAGTAATAGGATGCTTTTTTGTTATTTTATCATGTTCTGGAATAATTAGCATCTTAACGGCTATTTTTATTCCTAAAAGAGTCACTTCCAAACGAATTCCTTGAATACCTCGCTTTCTGGCTCGGTAGCGATTTGCTACCACCGACCATCGTTATTATAAAATATATGGAAAATTAAAGCAAGACTTTTTGGTAGCAATTTCAGAAAAAACTTGACCAGTTTCCTTTTTTATGGGATATTATGGATATGAATAAATTAAAAGAATTAAGAGAAGAGGCAGGACTAACACTAAGGGAATTGGAAAGTTATGTAAGTATTGCCCATACTTCTTTATCAGAACTAGAAAATGATCGAGGAAATCGCAGCCTCAGACTCGATCACATTTTAAAACTAGCCACATTTTATTCCGTGACCGGAGATTACTTGATTGGCTCTCCCTCTGCTTTGCCTTATGATTTCATTGTGAAAAAGAAAGATGGAAATTATTGTGGGTATAGCGAAAAAGATTATCTCGATGGAATCAAATTTGGAAGAATTACTCGAAGGATTTCCGTCAATTTGATTGATTATGTAGATAAGAATATAAACGGTTTAAATGGCATAGTACTTAGAGAAGAAAAGTAAAAGCAGGAGGTTCTCTCCTGCTTTGTTTATATCTGGTGCCCGAGGCCGGACTCGAACCGGCATGGCTTTAACACCGAAGGATTTTGAGTCCTTTGCGTCTACCGATTTCACCACTCGGGCATGCGCTTTAATAATATACCATGTTTAAGGCCTAAATATCAACTTATTGTTAAGAAATGACAAGGGTATTATATACCATTTATACCCAAGTATGATATACTCATTTTAGAGGTAATAAGAATGAAAAAGCAGGGTTTTATCGCAATTATCATAGCTTTTATATTAGGGATTAGTCTTAATCTCTTTTTAATAACACCCGTTAAAGCTAATATGGCAGAACCTCCTTATGCGACCATCGTGGTAAGTAATGCTCCAGCTGATTTAGATATGAATGTCAGCTTTAATGGCACTAGTTACGAGCTTTCTAAAACTAAAAGAGGTTGGGAAACCTACTACTACATTCATTATTATGACTTACTGCGTTACTTTAAAGATTATCGTGATGTTAAAAACTTAACTTTAGAAGTATCTTCAAGTGAAAAGAGTTTCTCGCTGGCTTTACCAGAAGATAGTTTAAGTCAATATAATAATACTTTATACTTAGATATCAATAAAGAAGTCATCACTATTGGTGACCCAGTTTATCGTAAACCATTATTAGTGGTCTTTAGAATAGTAGTGACCTTATTAGTAGAAGGCTTAATTTTCTTCTTATTTAGATACAAGAGTAAACGCAGCTGGTTAGTTTTCTTAATCACTAACCTTGTTACTCAAGGTTTTGTGAATATCTCCTTTGCCAGTCTAAACACTGGATCCACCTATTTCTTCTTTTTCGGTTATTTAATGATGGAATTAATTGTCTTAATAGTTGAGTTACTATCCTTCTTATTCTTAATCAAAGAAAAGAAGAAATGGTATACCCTAATTTATGTCGTGGTCGCTAATTCAGCTTCCTTAACTTTGGGGGCACTTCTTGTTCAAGCCCTACCGGTTTGATTTATGGGCCAAGAGTTCTTGAACTGCTTTTTTCGATTTACGATATGCGACATCAGAAATTAAATTCTTATTCTTTTCTAAGATGTTTTGATAGATCTTAGGATTATGATAAATAATATCAATTAAATCAGAATAACACCTAGTAGGAAGCGCACCATCAATAAAACGAGAATAAGTTAATTCTCCCCAGCCAAGTAATAAAGATAAAGGACGTTTCCCAATATGGTATTTAATGGGTGTTTCTTGAACCAATTCAAAAGGAACTAAATTTTTCACTTTGCGTAATTCCTTTTTTATTCTAGTGGTGTTTTCTTTATTTACTTCATGAACAAAAACTTCATGATTACAAGTCAAACAAAAAGCCCGTAATTCCTTATATTGCACACTAGTTCCATCTACCCTGAAATTGGAAAGTGTTTGAGATTCTTCAACTCGATATTCCCTTGGACATAAACAAGTCTCACACAATACCTTCTCGCTCATTGATAATCCCTCCTTTGGAATAAGTGTTTTTCGGTCCTTTCTGCTTCGTGAAACGATATTACAAGTACTCCATCGTGCATCATTTTAATCTTAATATATACTTTTACTTTCTTTTCAATCTCTAAGATATTAACTAAATGAACTTCTGGGCAGAAAACATAAAGAACTTCATTTTCGTAACCCTTATGATAATTTGAAGTTGAATAGCAAAAATCAAAAACTGAAACATTTAGTAATAAACTTCTGCATTTATCTAAATCATCAAGTTCATATTCTCTAATAAACTGAAGATTCTTTTCTCTATTCTTATTTAGTGCTATGGAAAAAGACCCTTCTTTAACATAATAACGTATTCTATCTAAGATTCTTCTAATGTCAATAAATGAATAATCGACTCTCTTCATGGCGAGATTAATCTCTCCTTTCTTAGCATAACATATTAAAAGTGTGATATCAACTTTTTTGTATCAATTAATACATTACATCTATATTATTACATAGTGATTATTCAGCAATTATCCTAGTTAAAATATCATAATTACTGTTCCCTTTTTAGGCATTTTTTTAAGTGAACGACAAAAAAAGAAGGAAAAACAGTGTTAAACTTCATTTTCCCCCATTAACTTTTTAGTTTTTGGTAGTTTACTACCTTTTCTAAAAAGTAGTTTTATTCTTCTTTTAGTTTGAAGGTTTGAACATGCTCAAAATCATTATTTTCAACATAATATACTTGATGTTCATTACTAGAATAAATAAACGAGACTTTAGTCCCCCATTTACCTTCTTGGTGCGTGGCTTTAAGTAAAGCCATTCCTTCTTGAGGGCCAAAATCATCAGTGGCCTCTTTTAAGATTTTAGTGGCTAATTCATAACGATCAACACCACTGCCTTCTCTACCTTCAGTTCCCTTACGATCAAATAACGCAAAATTAGTCATCAATGAATAAGGAGATGTAGTATCATACTTAACTCCTCTACCCGGTTCAATAATTAAGACATCACCTTTACGATTAGATAATAAGGAATGAAGGGTTGGAAAAGTAGTATCTACTACCTTCTTAGTTTTAGTGATTTCTACTAAATCAGCAAAACTATCTCTGAAGTTTAGCATCCGAATAACTAATCCACCTAAAACAACCTTATCTTTACCCCGTGAGTACTTACCTTCCTCACAGCCTTTAACATATAAAAGATTACCAGCCTCACCCTTGTTATTCACACCATGATGACGTCTGAATCTTCTCCCATCATTTATCATAATAAAGAAGCCGTCTTTATTCTTGGCTATTTTATAAGGCCATTCTTTAGGATCTACATCAAAATTAAATCCCACAATGACATCTTTACCCTTATGCACAAAACTAGTACACATACT
>JAQUTO010000118.1 GCA_028694305.1 Bacilli bacterium | reverse complement strand
CTGCAATTAAAGAAAACATTAATCCAAGAAAGTGGATTTGTGTGGAAGCTGAGAAGGTTGAAGTTACAAATCGTGGTAATTTAGTTTTAATGGCGATGTCTAGTACCACAATTGTTGACACAGTTGTGAAGTCATTTAAAGCTCTATAATATGCTTTTCTCTAGTATTACTTTTTTATTCTATTTCTTACCAATCCTACTGATTGTTTATTTTATTGTACCTAGTAAGTTCAAAAATTTGGTTCTACTAGTTTTTAGTCTCATCTTTTATGCTTATGGTGAACCGATTTATGTTTTGATCTTACTTTTATCGTGTTTGGTCAACTTTGTGGCAGGGTTATTGATAGAGAAATTTCCAAGTAAAGGGAAGTTAATCTTGGTCTTAACCATTGTTTATAATGTTGGGCAACTAGTTTACTTTAAATATACTGATTTCTTCATTGCAAATCTTAATAACATCTTTAATTTATCGGTCCCATTACTTAGAATTGTGATGCCGATTGGGATTAGTTTCTTTACATTCCAAACACTAAGTTATGTTATAGATGTTTATCGGAAAGATGTTGAAGCAAGTCACAACTTTTTAAATTTTGCGACTTATGTTTCGTTATTCCCACAACTGGTGGCGGGACCGATTGTGCGTTATAAGACGGTCGAAGAGGAACTTAAAAAGAGAGAAATTACTTGGTCTGGCGTTGCAAAAGGTCTATTTAGATTTGCAATTGGCCTAGGTAAAAAAGTTTTAATTGCTAATTTAGCCGGAGAACTTGTAACTAATCTAACGGGCTTAGCCAACGGAAGTGTTGTGGCGAGTATCTTAACTGCAGTGGCCTTTACGCTACAAATCTATTTTGATTTCAGTGGCTATAGCGATATGGCAATTGGGTTAGGGATGGTCTTTGGTTTTCACTTTTTAGAAAACTTCAATTATCCTTTTACTGCGACATCTATTACTGATTTCTGGCGGAGATGGCATATGTCACTTTCATCATTCTTTAGAGATTATGTCTATATTCCTTTAGGTGGAAGCAGAGTTAGTTGGATTAAGTGGTTACGTAATATCTTAATTGTTTGGTTTTTAACTGGCTTCTGGCATGGAGCGGCCTGGAACTTCATTGTTTGGGGCTTATTCTTTGCCGTCCTACTAATTTTAGAAAAGAAAGTTTATGGGAAATATCTCGATAAATGTGGCGTTTTCAGATATATTTACACCATCTTCTTTGTGGTGATTAGTTTTGTCATATTCCAAGCTAATTCATTGGGTGATGCTTTCTATAATTTAAAAAGTATCTTTGGTTTCAATGGGTTACCATTCATTAACCAAGAAACCATCTATTATTTGCGGAGTTATGGGGTACTACTAATTGTGGCCATTATTGGTTCAACCCCATTACTAAAAAATCTTGTTAATAAGATTAAAGAACATAAAGGAACAGGCTTAAAAGTAATGAATATCGTTCAACCGGCGCTCTGTCTAGTACTTTTAGTAGTAGTCACAGCCTATTTAATTGATTCATCTTTTAACCCATTTCTTTACTTTAGGTTTTGAGGAGGAACAAGTATGAAAAATAGTAAAGATAAAATCTTAACATTATCCTTTATCGGTTTTCTCTGTACCTTCTTTGTAATCAACCTTTGTGTGAAAGATCAAGATGTCAGCGTCAGCGAGAGAAGAAAACTCCAACAGTTTCCAAATGTCACATTATCGACCATCACTGATGGGTCAGCTAAAGATGAGTTTGAAGATTATACTGTTGATCAATTTGCCTTTAGAGACTTCTTTAGAAGAATCAAAGCCAATATTAACTATAAAGTTTTTGGGATGTTAGATAATAACGGTGTCTTTATCAAGGATGATTATATTTTTAAGACTGATTATCCAACCAAAACTAAATCGGTTTTAGACTTCACCAAGAAGATTCAAAGTTATGCGTCTTCTTTTAGTGAAAATAATCATGTTTATTATGCGATTATTCCTGATAAGAACTATTACCTAAATACCGATTTATTCTTAAACTTAGATTACGATTATATGTACGATACCGTGACGTCTTCTTTTGATAAAGCGGGGTATGACTACATTGAACTAAGAGATGTTTTAAAGTTAGAAGATTACTATAAAACCGATACCCATTGGAAACAAGAAAACTTAGCCGGAGTTGTTGATAGAATTGGAAGTGTTATGAATTTAGGGGCTTCAAGTGATTATCAAGCGGTTGAGGGTGGCGACTTTTATGGGGTTTATTATGGTCAAGCGGCTTTGAATCTAAAGCCCGATAAGATTACTTATTTAACTAATGAGATTATTAATGATGCGACAGTGTCATATTTAGAAGACACTAAACAGAATCAAGTATATATTCCGGAGAACTTAACTAGTTTAGATAGTTATAATGTCTATTTAGATGGCCCATCTTCCTTGATTACTATTACAAATCCCCATAATACAAGCGGGAAAGAACTAATAGTTTATCGAGATTCATTTGGTTCTAGTTTAACACCACTATTAATCGAATCTTATTCCAAGATTACTGTTCTTGATACTCGTTATATAACTAGTTCAATCTACCAAAACTACCTTGAGTTTACCAACCAAGATGTTTTATTCCTCTATAGTACGATGACTTTAAATAATAGCGATATTTTAAAGAACTAAAAAAGACCTCGGGGGGTCTTTTTTTATGAGCCGTAAGTTAATGGAGAATTGATATCGAATGTTTTTATATGGGCTAAACCTACCAAATCTTCTAGTTCTAAGTAGATGGCATCTTTGATATTTACTAAAGGTTGCTCAAAATCGACAACAAAGACAACAATCTGATTTTTACTCTTCTTTTCCATTTCATTTAAGATGAGTTGATATTTAGTTTTACCATATTTCGTTTCAAAGGCTTCTAGTTGACCTAAAAACCCTTTTTCTACGTAAAAAGTGTGGCAATTAGTACATTCATACTTGTCCACTAAAGGGTTAATTGTTGTTATGGAACAGTTTTGTTTACAAATTAGACAATTCATTTTATCACCTCTTTTAGTTTACTCGGAATAAGTGCGCTATTCAATTGTATTTTACTTCGTAAAATTGTAAGATATAGTTGTTGTAAAGAGGGTAGGGGGTGTTCTTGTGTTTACTAATATTCAAGAAGTAATTGATTA
>JAQUTO010000009.1 GCA_028694305.1 Bacilli bacterium | reverse complement strand
TAATCTTGAAGATTAGGAGGGCTTTTGTTATAATACTATTTGCCTACATTTCTGCAGGTGTAGTTCAGTGGTAGAACACGACCTTGCCAAGGTTGATATGCGAGTCCGATTCTCGTCACCTGCTCCAGTAGAAAAATAAAACTTACGATATTGTTCGTAAGTTTTTTATTTATATTCTTTTGGTAAAGTGATAACGATGGTTGTTCCTTCACCCAATTTACTAGTGAGTTTAATCTGACCATGTTGTTGTTCAACGCCATGCTTCACAATCGATAAACCTAAACCAGTGCCGCCTGATTGTTTAGAATGACTCTTATCAACTCGATAAAAGCGCTCAAAGACTCGATTAATCTGGTCTTGAGGAATGCCAATGCCGGTATCAGTAACTGTTAAAATAACTTTGTCTTCCTTGTCTTGAATATTTATTGCAATACTTCCTCCAGTCACATTATACATAATGGCATTATCACAAATGTTATAGATAATTTCATAAAGTAGGTGTTTAGAACCCTTCAATAGCCCCTCATCACCACTTAAAGAAATGCTTACTTCCTTAGCAGTAGCACTAGTTTGTAAAGATGAAAGGGCTTCGTTAGTTAAGGTTTTCAGTGAAACTTTCTCACTTGGTAATTGTAGACCTTCATCTAGTTGGGAGAGGCGAATAATATCTTCGACTAAGGCTAAAAGCCGCGTGGCATCTTCTTGAATATGAGTCAAGAAGCGCTGAGTATCTTCTTTTTTAACTAAACCATTACTTAAAAGTTCGGCACTTCCAATAATTGATTGGAGCGGAGTCTTAAGTTCATGGGAAACATTGGCTGAGAATTCTTTGCGCATTTGTTCAGCTTTTGCTTGTGTAGAAACGTCAAAGGCCAGAATAACCGCACCAGTGGTCTTATCATTATCTTGAATACGAGTGATGTCGAATTGATACTGTTTATCCATAATTGGAAGTCGGATTTCACTATGGCCTTCTTTAGTGGCCCGTTCAATGGCTTTTGTCATTGCTAATTTTCGATCAATGGTTAAGAAATCAGTGCCAAGACAGGTATCATCAGTCCCAAATAACACTTTGGCGGCTGGATTAATACTTAAGATATTATTATCTTTATCTAGTAAGACTAAACCTTCGCGCATATTGTCGGTGACTTCTTTAAATTCATTTCTTTGTTGATTCAAATCAAACATCTTCATATCTAGTTCCCGGTGTAAACTATTAATCCGATTGAGTAAGGGGGCTAATTCTTCATAAGCTTCATTATTTAAAGGGTGTTCTAAGTCTAGTTCATTTAATGGCTTAGTGATATTTTTAGCAATGGCTCTGGCTGCAATTAGTGAAACTACAATTGCCACTACCACAATAAAAGCTAAGGGCCCTATCATGTTTAAAAGCAGAGCGGCTACAGAAGCAGTAGTGATTGAGATTCTTAAAACAGTGCCATCTTTTAGTAAGGTTGCTTCATAATAATATTTTTCAGTTAGGGTAGTAGAATAACGTGAACTAGAGCCACTTCCACTTTGTAAAGCCTCTTGAATTTCTTCCCGATTAAGGTGATTCTCCATTGTTGATTCATCGGCCACGGTGTCATAAATAACAACACCATCAGAATTAATCAAAGTCAGCCGATAACGCTCGGAATTTAGATTAACTAAGTAGGTTACACCTTCATCTTCTGTTGCCGTTGCTGCTAATGACAATTCATCTTTAAGTTGCAGTGTTTGATTATTCGTAAAGTCATTATATAAAATACCCGTGATAATCAAAAATGCCACAATTAAGACACTGGTGGCAACACAAAAGATGGCGCGGAAGATTCTATTTGTCATTTTTCTCCTCCATGCGATAACCAACATTACGAACTGTTTCAATTAGGGAAGAATAATTACCGAGTTTACGTCTTAAAGAACGAATGTGCATATCAACGGTCCGGCTTTCTCCAAGGTAATCTTGACCCCAAATAGTATTGAATAATTCATCCCGAGTATAAACCCGTCCTGGATGAGCTAAAAAGAGGTTTAAAAGTTCAAATTCTTTATAAGTTAAATCAACCTTATGTTGATCAACAGTTACAATTCTTTTTACGCTATCAAGCGTTATCCCTTGTCTATTTAAAATGGTGGACTTGTGGTATCTTCTTAAAACAGCTTTAACTCGTGAGACCATTTCTAACATGCCAAAAGGCTTAACTAAATAATCATCAACGCCTAAATCAAGGGCTTTGACTTTATCAAATTCACTACCTTTGGCACTAGCCATAATGATTGGAATATCTTGATACTTATTGTTGCTTTTTAGTTTCTTGAGAAATTCTACTCCATCCATCCCGGGGAGCATAATATCTAAAATAATTAGTCCTGGGATTGTTTTGGTTAGGGCCGCCAAGGCCAAAGAGGCGGTTTCAAAACCTTGAGCCTCAAAATTAGAAGAGGTGAGAGCATAAACTTCAATATCTCGAATGCTAGCATCATCTTCAATACACCAAATCATAATTGCACCCCCTAATTCAATGATTCATGCACTCCACTGACTGAGAATATAACCCACTCTGCAATGTTAGTAGCATGATCACCGATTCTTTCAAAGTATTTAGTAATCATTAACAAATCTAAAGCATATTCACCACACTCAATATCAGCTGCAATGAGTTGAGTCAGAGCTTTTTTAGTTTCGGCAAAGTAATTGTCGATAACATCATCGGCTAAAATAACAGCACTTGCCAAACTTACATCTTGTTTGACAAATGAATCAACACTATCGGTCACCATCTTAATGGTTTCTTTGGCCATACTTGCTATATGCAAAGTATTGTCCATAACCCGACCTTTAAAACTCTTCACAATTTCAGCAATATCTTCAGCTTGATCACCAATTCTTTCCATATCAGTAATCATTTTTAAAGCCGCCGAGATTTGGCGTAAATCTTTAGCAACTGGTTGTTGCTGCAGTAACAAAGTTAGACATCTTGATTCGATGTCACGTTCCTTGTGATCAATATCACTGGATAAAGGCGCAACAGTGGCTGCTAATTTTAGATCTCGATTAAACAAAGCTTGTGTAGCAGCGGTGATGGCCTCTTCACAAAGAGCACCCATTTCTATCAATTCACGATTTAAGAGTTTTAACTTTTCATCAAATTTATTTCTCATAATTATCCAAACCTTCCTGTTATGTAATCTTCAGTTCGCTTGTCACTTGGCTTTGAAAACAGGGTTTCTGTGTCAGCGTACTCAATTAGTTCTCCAAGTAAGAAGAAAGCCGTTTTATCACTAATACGTAAGGCTTGTTGCATATTATGAGTTACTATGATTATAGTGTACTTATCTTTTAGTTGCAACGTGAGTTCCTCGATTTTGGAGGTCGAAATAGGATCAAGGGCGCTAGTTGGTTCATCCATCAAGAGGACTTGAGGCTCGACTGCTAAAGCTCGCGCAATGCAAAGTCTTTGTTGCTGTCCACCCGAGAGACCTAAAGCATTCTTTTTTAAACGGTCTTTAACTTCATCCCAAATTGCCGCATCTTTTAAAGAGCGTTCAACAATATCATCTAGTTTAACTTTGGATTTAATTCCATGAGTTCTGGGACCATAAGCCACATTGTCATAAATACTCATTGGGAAGGGATTGGGTTTTTGAAAAACCATCCCAATCGTTTTTCTTAAGCCATTTACATCAACACCACTTGCATAGATATCTTGCTTATTGTAGGTAATGGTGCCACTTATCTTAACGCCAGGGATGAAATCGTTCATCCGATTTAAGGTTTTAATAAAAGTTGACTTTCCACACCCAGATGGTCCAATTAAAGCTGTGATACTATGACTTGGTATTTCTAGATTGATATTATGAAGTGCTTGAACTTCACCATACCAAAGTGAAAGATGCTGAACCGAAATAATACTCATAATTGACGTCTCCTTTCAAAATACTTTTGGATGAATGTGGCGGCTAGATTAATTAACATAGTCAAGATCATTAAGATGGCTGCGATTGCAAAAGCCACTCCAAACTCACCCCATTCTTTAGCATAAAAGTAGAGGGCTACAGTAAGAGTTGCTCCAGGAGAAGATAGGGCGGTAACAAAACCATTGATGGAATGAGCAAGTCCAGCCGTAAATAACAAAGCCGCCGATTCACCGACAATCCGACCTACTGTTAAGATGCAACCTGTACAAATACCATCCACACAACCTGGTAACACAACGGTGCGAATAACTCTCCATTTACCAGCCCCTAAAGAGAAAGCTCCATCCCGAACTGCTTGAGGCACAGTTTTTAAACTTTCTTGAGTTGTGCGCATGATGGTTGGCAAGTTCATAATGACTAAGGTTAGGGCTCCAGCAATTAAAGATTTTCTGAGACCCAAGAATTGGACAAAGAAGAGAAGACCCACTAAACCATAAATAATGGAAGGAATACCGGCCAATGTTTCGGCGGCATATTCAATAATTCTCACAATTCTCTTTTTTTTTGCATATTCACTTAGATAAATAGCGGCTCCAACTCCTAAAGGTAAAACAATTATCAAGGTGGCAAAGACAATATAAAGGGTGTTCAAGATATCGGGTAGTATTCCAATGGTCCCATTTGTATAACTTGGTTTAGTTGAGAGTAATTCCCAACTAATATTTGGAAAGCCCTTCACAAAGACATAAACAATTAGAAATACTACTAAAGCTAGAACGGTAATTGTTGCGACTAGCATTAAACTTTTAAGTATAGCGATGTTAATTCGCCTTTTTTTAGATATTCCTTGCATTTAATTTTTCCTTTCTCGCTTCAAAAAGAAATTAAGCGTGGCATTGATGAGCATAATGAAGAGAAAGAGAACTAAAGCAATTGAAAATAAGGCTTGTTGTTGTAAGCCAGAAGAATAGGACATTTCTGAGGCGACCGCAGTTGTTAAGAAACGGACACTTTGAAAGAGTGAGGGCATATTGGCCACATTCCCAGCCACCATCATCACGGCCATCGCTTCACCAATTGCGCGCCCAACTCCCAATACTACCGCGGCGGCGATTCCACTTTTACTGGCAGGTAAGCTGACTCTAAAGTAAGTTTCAATAGGAGTGGCTCCTAAAGCTAAAGAGGCCGCTTCATATTCTTTAGGGACAGCGGCTAAAGCCGTAATGGCTTGTTTGATAATTGAAGGTAATATCATAATAGCTAGCACAATTATGGCGGCTAATAAACTAGCCCCATCCGCTAAATGGAAAATGTTACGAATAGCAGGAACTAAGACCAACATTCCGACTAAACCATAGATAACTGAGGGGATTCCTGCCATTAAACTAACTAGTGTTTCTAAAACGATCTTAAATCTTTTAGAAGCGCATTTAGCTAAATAAATAGCACAAAATAAGCCTAAAGGAACACCCAGGAGTATTGCTCCAGCTGTTCCATATATGCTTGTTAAGATAAAGGGTAAGATTCCAAAGGAAGGTTCACTTGCAGTGGAGTCCCATTTTTGACCAAATAAGAAATTAAATAAACCAATTTGGCGAATGGCGGGTATTCCAGATACGATTAGATAGATTGTGATTAACAAGACACAACCCACCGTGATTAAGCCTATGATTAGAAAGATCCCATGAATAATATCTTCAAAGATCTTCTTTTTTTTCATAAACTTTAGTTGGCTGCAACGACTCCGGCTGCTGCAATTAAGTTTTTAGCATTACTAGAAGTCATATAATCAAAGAATTTTTGGGCTTCATTTGAGAGTTTCTGGTCTTTTTTAGTAACTAGAACAAAAGGCCGTTGAATTTCATAAGTTCCAGATTTGATGGTGGTTTCACTTGGCGCCACTTGGTTAACGCTTAAGGCTTTGACTGTATCTTTAATTGATGCATAAGAAGCGTAACCAATTGCATTTGGGTTGCCGGCTACGGTTGCAATGACATCACCAGTTGAAGCTAATTCTTGCCGATAAAGGCATTTATCACTGGTGCCTGTAATTGTTTCAAAACCATCCCTAGTTCCAGAACCTGCTTCACGACCAATCTTAACAATTTCAGTATTACTTCCGCCAACTTCACTCCAGTTTTTGATGTTTTCAGTATAAATATCAGCAATTTGAGTTATTGTTAGATCTGAGACTGTATTTTGCGGATTAACAATAATTGCAATTCCATCATAGGCGAGAATAGTTGCCTGTAGTCCCGCATCAATTTCGGCTTGTTTCAGATTTCGACTTGATAAGCCAATGTCACAACTCCCATCTTGAACCGCTTTAATGCCAGCACTAGATCCAGTTGGATTATAAGTGACGGTAATACCTGTTTGCTTACTATAAGCTTCCGAGAGAACTCCGATAACTTTTTCCATAGAAGTTGAGCCATCAGTACTCACGCTTTTTTGACTGCTACCACAACCGGTTATTGTTGTCGCTAATAAGGCTATGGAAGCTATTAAACTTATTACTTTTTTCATCTTTATTTCTCCTTGTTTTCTGGCTCTTAGAATAGTTGATGATTGTAAAGTCCAAAAGAAACATTTGGTAAAGAATAGGTAAAATCAGAAAAAAGTTAATCATTATCATCGGAATTTGTTATAATACTGGCATGAAACAAAAGAAAATAATTTCACTAGTTATTAATGTCTTAATCTTTATCTTTGTGGCGTATTGCATTATCAAAGCGGCTTTTGGTGATGGTAACTTGTTTGGGGGAGAGTCCCACTTCTATCATTTCTATACTTATGATTCTAATATCTTGGCGGCTTTGTCTTGCTTATACTTGGCTTTACACACAGCTAAATCATTAGCCGATCCTAATTATGAGATACCAAAAAGTGCCATTGTCTTTAAACTAATTGGAACGGGAGTTGTAACGATTACTTTCCTGACTGTTGTCTTCTTTTTACAAGGAGCCTATGGTGCGAATATGATGTTTAACAATTATTCAAATTTCTTCTTACATTTCTTGGTTCCTATTTTAGCGATGCTTTCATATTTATTATTGGAGCATAAACCCCAACCGAAATTATGGTGCATTGTCTTTGCTTTAATTCCAACGATGCTATATGGCATTATTTATTATCATAATGTGATTACTTTAGGTGTCTGGCAAGACTTTTATCATTTCACAAGTTTGAATATGCCAATGTGGCTTTTAATCGTAGTTTTCGGCGTTTTTGCAGTTTTAGTCGCCTTAATTGAATGGTCACTTAATCATTTACTAAGCAAAGCTATGGAGAACCACTAATGAAAGCGATACTTTTTGACTTTTGGTCAACGATTTTCCTTTCTACATATGAAGGTGAAAAGACTTATGATGGCCTCATGTCTTATCTAAGTAAAAATCCCCATAATTATACCGCGCAAGAAATTGCTGCAACAGGCAAAAAAGTTTTTGATGAATTAAGAGGTAAAAACCCAATTACTGGGCCAGAATTTACTTTTGAAGAACAACAAAAAATAGTAGAACAACTTTTAGATATTGAATTTTCCATTCCTTATCTAGAAAGAGAATATATTTACTTAAAAAGCTGTCATCTTAATCTTCGCTTAGCTCCTCATTTACAAGATTTATTAGAATATGCGCATAAAGAGGATTATCGTTTGGCCGTGGTTTCTAATACTACTATGCATAGCGAGACACAAAAAAGACTGATAAATGAATACTGTCCTAATGCCCACTTTGAGTTTGTCCTTTCATCGAGTGAAGTTAGTTATCGTAAACCGCATCCAAATATCTTCCAAATTGCCTTAGATAAACTAGGTTTACCAGCTGAAGAAGTTTATTTTGTTGGGGATAATTATGTGGCCGATGTAGTCGGCTCGAGTCAACTTAATTTACGCCCTGTCTATTATAAACATGACTCTGGAATGGGTGGAGAACCAGCCGAAAAAGTCATACCATATCTAGAAATTCATGATTATCTGGACTTTATTACTTATCTAAAAAGCCATAACTAATATCAATAGATATTACCATCATTGTATGCTATAATCTTACAAAAGAGGTGAATGCGCTTGAAAAAAACCTTATACAGCTTATTACTTGCCTCTAGTTTATTACTAGTTTCTTGCTCTGAAGAAGGAGTTTTATTCTCCAAGAACTATGTGGGAACTGGGGAAGTTGTAACAAATATCATTCAATTAACTGGAACCGAAACGATTTCAGATTTTTCAATAAAACTAGGTAACATCATGTTTGGCGAGTCCAAAGATTTTGAGGGTGAAGTCTCTTACTTAGATGTTAATTTTTATGATTATGGGGAACCAAGAGTAGAAGTGATTACTAACCAAAATATTTTTGATCACTTAACTTATAAAGTTTCTGATTCTGCCTTTGAATTAACTGAAAATACGACTGATAAATATGTCACCAATACCTTTACCATGAATTTCTATGGTATCTCAATTTCAGAGGCAACATTAGAAGGTGCCTCTCATCTTGCTAATAGCTTATATGCTTTTGAAGATGAAACCAGACTAACCATCAAAGGTGCGACAACTGGCACACTTAATCTTGAAAATGTCGATAACTTCTCTTTAGATGTCAAAGGAACAGCAACCTTAAAGTTAGAAAATCTAAGTTTAGATTATTTGAAGAATGAAGTGACAGGCGTTGCTTCTTTATCCGGATCTGGTAGCATCGATAAATATGAAGATTCGATTTCAGGTGTAGCAACTATGGCCTTTAGCGATATTAAGACCAAAGAATTTTATATCAATAGTCGTGGAGCCGCTAATTATATCATTGCCGTTAGTGATATTCTCGATATTAAGTCCAGCGGGACTTTAACCGTCAAATATAAAGGAAATCCAGCCTTAACAACACAGGTTGCGGGTGCATACGATGTATCAAAAATCGACAACTAGTCGTTCTAAAAAGGAACGTCCCAAATATAGTAAACCTGCTTATCATGATAAGTGGGATCAAGAATATGTGGTCAAGAAAGCAGGCCCATTGCTTGAATTTTTAATTGCGACTATTCCTCATCAATCCAGGAATAATATTAAACATTTATTATCTAATAAAAAGATCTTAGTCGATGGAGTTTCTGTCTCTCAATTCGACTATCCTTTGCATATGAAACAAGTGGTGAGAATTTCTAAAACTCCAATTATTCAAGAGTCAATGAAAGGATCACTTAAAATCATTTATGAAGATGATGATTTTATTGCGATTAATAAACCGGCGGGACTTCTTTCAATAGCGAGTGATAGGGAAGATAGAAATACCGCTTATCGGATGGTCAGTGATTATGCTCGTCAACTTGATAAAAAGAGTCACATTTATACTGTCCATCGGTTAGATAAAGAAACAAGTGGAGTATTAATCTTCTCTAAGTCTTTGAAGTTCAAAGATATGTTACAAGAAGATTGGAATAAGAATGTCACATTACGTGAATATATAGCAATTGTTGTTGGTGAAATGAAACCAAGTTCGGGGACAATTCATACTTGGCTCAAACAAAACAATGCCCAATTAATGTATTCCACCACTAACAAGAAGTTAGGGCAGGAAGCCATTACTGAGTATAAAGTTCTTAAGACAAATCGGGATTATAGTTTAGTTGAAGTTAAACTTCATACTGGGAGAAAGAACCAAATTCGGGTGCATTTCTCAGAGAAGGGTAATCCCGTTATTGGTGATGATAAATATGGAGAAAAGGTGCCAAATCCACTAAAAAGATTAGGATTACATGCTTCTAAACTCGAATTTATCCATCCATTTACTAAAAAGAAGATTTTGATTAAGACTTCGATTCCACTAAGTTTCAATAGATTATTTAGATAATCAGGAGGGGAAACTATGAAAATTATTCTCGGCAGTCGTTCCAGTGGTAAGACCAAGCGTTTGTTAGAATTATCAGCGATGAATCGGGTTCCAATTCTTTGTGAAACCCAAGCTCGAGTAGAAAGACTTTTAACTAAAGCCAAGGGGTATGGGTATCAAATACCATTACCAGTCTCACTCGATCAATTAGACCCAAAGATTAAAGAAGTTTATGTTGATGAAATTGATTTAGTCTTTGAACATCTAACAAAGTTAAAGTTAGGGGCACTAACCTTAAACAAAGATGACAAAAATGAAATCGAGGATTTAGACAAATAGTTGATTTTGTATTTTGGCCTCGGTATAATCAAATTTAGGAGGACTTATTTATGAAAAATATACTTAAAATATCATTAACAGCATTAGCAATGCTAGCCCTAGTTGGGTGCGGTGGCGGAACAGGCGTAGCGAGTAACGTTAATAAAGCCTCAGTTGTCACTGATTCTAGCAAACAACAGGAGATAATCGAAACAGTCAACGCGGTTGCTTTTAAAGATTTAGGTAATATCGATATGAGCGTTAAAGCTTCCGCTAAGGTTTCAGTTGTTACTCTAAGTTTGGATGGCTCTTATGTCACCAAAAATTGGGGGAGCGATGATGCCTCGACTGAAATGGTTTTAAATCTAACTTCACCAATGAAAGTTTCTAATATGATGAAGAGTTCTGGAAATGGTTCAACCATGACCGTCTCGACTGAAGAGGTTTCTTTATTAAATGGTTCAATTAAGTTAATTGAAGCGAGTGAGCCAACACTCATGAATTCCTTAATCAAAACTAATGATGCTGAAGTTGTGAAACAATCATTACTAGCCGAATTAGCTGGGATGAAAAGTGAAGACTTCTCCAAGATTAGAGTTTTAGAGGATAATGGTGAGACAACTTATTATATCGATGTCTTACAATCAAAATTTATGGAATTAATTGGTCAATTTGGTTTGCAAGGCATTACCTTAAAGGAAGATCCAGTTATGGGCTTCACTTATAAGAGTAAACAATTAAGTGGACTTTCCATGTTATTCAATGCAAGTTATAATGGCGTTGATATGGAAGTTACTTTACTCGGAACAATTAAGTAAAAAGAAAGGGAGAATTAATTCTCCCTTTTATAATATTAAGATACCTAGAACAGCACCCAACCCAATATAAAGGAGTGGGTGTTTTTTAAATTTGAAATAAAGGAAGGCGATAACGACTAATATGATCCAAGCTTTCCAATTAAAAATATTCCAAACTTGATCCCAAGTGGTAAATAAAGAAACATCAACTAAACAAATCTTGGCAATTGAGAGTAAAGCAGTGCAAATTAGACCAATTATAACAGCTCTTAAACCGACAAACATGGCTTTAACAAGTGGAGTTTTACTGTATTTATCGAGGAGTTTTATCAGTAAAACACAAATGATAAATGGTGGAGTAATTAAACCCAAAGAAGCGACAATTCCACCAGCTACGCCTTGACTCATGTAACCAGCATAAGTAGCAATATTAATGCCAATTGGGCCTGGTGTTGATTCGGAAATTGCCACCATTTGATAAAATTCAGTTACGGTAGTTAAACCATTACTAACACAAACGTTTTCAATTAAAGGGATGGCAGCCATGCCACCACCAATGGTAAATAAACCCACATAACAGAAGGTCAAAAATAACATGATTAAACTCATGGGTTCATGACCTTCTTTCGATAAAAGAGCATACCGAGAATTGCGGCTCCAATAATGACTAATGTCGGAGTAACATTAAAGAACGAGATTAAGACAAAAGCGGCCAGGGCAATTAGAAAAGTTAAAACATCAAAGATGTTTTTATGCATCTTGATAATCATGCTTAGTAATAAAACAATGACAGCAATATTGATCCCTTTTAGGGCGTTTTGAATCCAAACTACATCCTGATACTGCTTGAGTAAAGCGGCCACTATACAAATCACAATTATGGAAGGGGTAATCATCCCTAATAAAGAGAAGAGTGAACCCCAAAATTTATTAACTCGATGGCCTACCATTGTTGCGACATTAGCCGCCACAATTCCGGGGATAGTTTGCGAGATAGCATAAAAATCTACCACATCATCATTGGTAACCCAACCCTTTTTAGTGACAGCTTCTTTCTGTAAAAGGGGCATCATTGCTAGTCCACCACCAAAGGTGACACAGCCTAATTTAAAGAAAGACCAAAATAATTCTAAGTTTTTTCGCACATTTATTTCCTCAATTTAGTACGTTGATAGTTTAGCATGAAAATACTCGAAATACAAATAATCACGCAATTTCCAACGTTTCTTTTATTTTTCTAAGGTAAGCGTTTACCTATTCTCTCTTTTATAAAAGAATTTTTATAAAAAAAGTCAAGACGAAATGTTGAATTTGTCAAATTTAGGGTCTATAATTAAGGTGCATTCGAAGATAGAATGTTTCATTATTAACAATTGGAGGGGAAAATTAATGAAAAAGATTGTTATCGTATCAGCAGCAAGAACTCCTATCGGAAGTTTTGGCGGAGCATTTAAAGGTGTCTCAGCTGTCCAACTAGGCGTTGTTGCAGCAAAAGAAGCTATTAAGAGAGCAGGCTTAAAGCCAGAACAAATTGATGAAGTTTACATTGGTAACGTTTTAGGAGCAGGTCTTGGACAAAACGTCGCACGTCAAGTCACACTTGGTGTCGGCTGCCCAGTTGAAGTTCCAGCCGTTACAATTAACGTCGTCTGTGGTTCAGGATTAAGATCAGTTTCTATCGCAGCACAATCAATTATTTCTGGTAACTCTGAAATCGTTCTTTGCGGCGGTACAGAAAATATGTCTCAATGCCCATACCTCGCACCAGCAACACGTTGGGGCGCAAGAATGGGTCCTACACCTATGGTCGACTACATGGTCCACGATGGTCTGTGGGATATCTACAATAACTACCACATGGGCGTTACTGCAGAAAATGTCTGTGATGAATGGCATATTACACGTGAAGAACTAGATAAATTCTCAGTTCGTTCACAAAACAGAGCAGAAGCTGCTCAAAAGGCTGGTTACTTTGATTCCGAAATCGCTCCAGTTACTATTGCTAGTAAGAAGGGCGACATTGTTGTAGCTAAAGACGAATATATCAAATACGGCTGCACATTAGAAGGTCTAGCAAAACTAAAGCCATGCTTCAAGAAAGATGGCCGTGTTACAGCTGCTTCCGCTTCAGGTATCAATGATGGTGCTGCAATGCTCGTCGTTATGTCCGAAGAAAAAGCAAAAGAATTACACATTAAACCAATCGCAACTATCGTCTCCTATGGGACAACTGGTTGCCGTCCAGAAATCATGGGCGTTGGTCCTATCGAAGCTTCCAGACTAGCTCTTAAGAGAGCCGGATGGAAAGTTGATGATCTCGATTTCATTGAAGCTAACGAAGCTTTCGCAGCTCAATCAATCGCTGTCTGCCATGACTTAAAACTTCCAGCAGAGAAGACAAATATTTGGGGCGGCGCTATCGCTTTAGGTCACCCAATTGGCTGCTCTGGTGCTAGAATTCTTGTCACATTACTCAACGTTATGGATAAGAACCATGGTAAGAAGGGTCTTGCTACACTCTGTATCGGTGGCGGTATGGGTACAGCAATCTGTGTTGAGAAGTAATTAATTTAAATCTTAACAACCAATAAAAAACGAGGGTAACACCTCGTTTTTTTGTTTGATCAATCTAATAAATCACAAAAATGTCGAGAATTTCGGCGTTTATTAATTCTTGATTTGGTAAACGTTTTCTTTTTTTGTCCTTTTATAAAAGAATTTTATAAAAATAAGTGAAAATCAATGGTTGATATTGTGTATTTAAGGGAATATAATTAAAGTACATTCGAACATAGAATGTGTTTCATTATAAACAAAATGGAGGGGAAAATTAATGAAAAAAGTAGTAATCGTTTCTGCTGTCAGAACTCCTATCGGAAGTTTTGGTGGCGCTTTCAAAAATGTTTCAGCAGTCCAACTTGGTATTGTTGCAGCAAAAGAAGCTATTAAAAGAGCTGGCTTAAAGCCAAATCAAATTGAAGAAGTCTATTGTGGTAATATTTTAAGCGCTGGTTTAGGCCAAAATATTGCACGTCAAATCACACTTGGCGCAGGTTGCCCAGTCGAGGTTCCTGCTGTCACAATCAATATTCTTTGTGGTTCAGGTATGAGATCAGTATCATTAGGCGTTCAACAAATTCAAACAGAGAATGCTGAAATCATTCTATGTGGTGGTACCGAAAATATGTCAAGAGCTCCTTATATTGTTCCAGCAGCACGCTGGGGCGCAAGAATGGGCCCTACACCTATGGAAGACACACTTCTTTATGATGGATTATTTGATGTCTTCAATCATTATCATATGGGTGTTACAGCTGAAAATGTTTGTGATGAATGGCATATCACACGTGAAGAAATGGATAAGTTCTCAGTTCGTTCACAAAACAGAGCAGAAGCTGCTCAAAAAGCTGGCTATTTCGATTCCGAAATCGTTCCAGTCGTTATTCCAGGCAAAAAAGGTGACGTCGTTATTGATAAAGATGAATTTATTAAATACGGCTGCACATACGAAGGTATCTCTAAACTAAAGCCATGCTTCAAGAAAGATGGCCGTGTTACAGCTGCTTCCGCTTCAGGTATCAATGATGGCGCTGCTTTCTTAGTCATTATGTCCGAAGAAAAAGCTAAAGAATTACACATTAAACCATTAGCAACAATCGTTTCTCATGGTACAACAGGCTGCCGTCCAGAAATCATGGGCGTTGGTCCTATCGAAGCTTCAGAAAGGCTCTTAAGAGAGCTGGCTGGACAGTTGATGATCTCGATTTCATTGAAGCTAACGAAGCTTTCGCAGCTCAATCAATCGCTGTC
>JAQUTO010000117.1 GCA_028694305.1 Bacilli bacterium | reverse complement strand
GGGTATGGGACAGGTGCCATTATGGCGGTTCCGGCTCATGATACAAGAGATTATGCTTTTGCTAAGAAGTTTAAGTTACCAGTTATTGAAGTTATTGCAGGCGGAGATATCTCTAAAGAAGCTTTTACCAGTATTGAAACCGGCAAATTAATTAACTCAGACTTTTTGAATGGTTTGAGCGTCAAAGAAGCAAAAACAAAGATTATTAAATATCTAACTGACCAAGGTATTGGTCATGAAATGGTCAATTATAAGATGAAGGATTGGGCCTTTAACCGGCAACGGTACTGGGGTGAACCAATTCCAATTATTAATTGTCCACATTGTGGTCTTGTTCTAGTTCCAGAAAAAAATTTACCAGTTATCTTACCAAATATCAAACATTTCCAACCAGGTGATAATGGAGAATCTCCATTAAATGGCGTGAAAGAGTATAAAGAAACGATTTGTCCTATTTGTGGAGAAAAAGCTATTCGCGAAACTGATACTATGCCACAATGGGCTGGCTCAAGTTGGTATTTTCTTAGATACTGTGACCCAAATAATGACAAGTGCTTTGCGGATTATGAGAAGTTAAAATACTGGATGCCAGTCGATTGGTATAACGGTGGTATGGAACACGTGACTCGGCATATGATTTATTCCCGGTTTTGGAATCAATTCTTATTTGATCAAAAACTAGTACCATACAAGGAACCATATAAACGGAGAACTGCAATTGGTTTAATCTTAGGACCAGATGGTGATAAGATGTCAAAATCTAAGGGGAATGTTATTGATCCACTTGATATCATCAAGCAATATGGTGCTGATGTCTTGCGTTTACATATTCTCTTTATGGGTGAATATGACCAACCAACTCCTTGGAGTGATTTAGCCATTAAAGGTATTGATCGTTTTTTGAATCGGGTTTACCATTTCCAAGATAAACTTGATAAGGGAGAGGGCTATCATGCTTCAATTGTACCTTTAATTCATAAAACTATAAAAGAAGTGGGTAATGATATTGAACAAATGAAGTTTAATACTGCTATTTCTAAGTTAATGATTTTATCCAATGCTTACGCTGAACTAGATTCTATTCACCAAGTTGAATATGAAGTCTTGATTAAATTACTTAATCCATTCGCACCACATATCTGCGAGGAATTAAATCAAAAACTCGGTCATAAAGAGTGCTTAGTACACGCCCCATGGCCAAGTTATGATGAAAGTAAAACCATTGATAATGAAGTCGAAATTGGCGTTCAAGTTAATGGTAAGTTTAGAGGGACAATTGTAGTTAAGAAAGATGCCAATCCAAAAGAGATGGAACAAGCAGCTTTAGCCTTAACTAGTGTCCAAGCTCAAATCAAAGATAAGACCGTTAGAAAGGTCATTTGTATTCCAAATAAGATTGTGAATATTGTGGCAAATTAAAAGTGGACTTAATGTCCACTTTTTTTTAATTAATGAATTTCTTCTTTTGGCATGTTAGCTTCAGCTAAGGCATGACGTTGTGCTACCCTAATAGCAGCAACAGCAGCAATCGCACCAACAATATCATCTAAGAAACAATTGCAATGTTCTTTATCACCTTGTAAGATGGAAATCTTACCAGGTTTATTGACATCTAAATTACCAAAATTAGTAACTCCGATTTGTCCATAGTTTCCCGCAATGGAAATGGCGATTGTTTCATCAAGACCAAATAAACCTAAATCATGCATTAAGATACTTTGTAATGGCTCATCTAATAAGCCTTTCTCAGCAGCCACATCAACTGATGCAGCTAGCATAATGGCGTGAAATTGATCTCTTTTACCTAAGATTTCTAAGACTGATTCTTGCATTTCTGGTAAAGTCAAGCCGTCCACATATTTGGATTGGGCAGAATACGCTAGAAAAGCAATATCATCAACAGAAACTCTTCTTTCTTTTAGAATAGCAATATTTATTTCCCGCATCTCATTTTCAGTATAAACATCATGAGAGCGTGGTTTGAAATTCTCTAAACACTTTAATAATCCCATATATAAGCCTCCTTTTTGTTCTATTACTATACATTATTGGCCGAAAATATGCAAGAATGAAAAAGTGCTGTTTGATTGAAAGTCAAATAATGATATAATGTTAAACGGAAGTAAAACTATGAAAAAAGGCTCGATAACGAAGTTAGTGACCGTCATAATGATAGTAGCCGTTGCCAT
The DNA here is from genome assembly GCA_028694305.1 of Bacilli bacterium. Taxonomy (GTDB): domain Bacteria; phylum Bacillota_I; class Bacilli_A; order RFN20; family UBA1709; genus JAQUTO01. The sequence continues at coordinate 1,000 of JAQUTO010000117.1, read as the reverse complement.
CAGCGGTTATTTTATCTTTCGGCCAAGTAAAGCCAATACTGTTGATTACACTAACTACAATTTAGCTAAACAAGTGCTTGTGCAAAATGAACATGCGACTACTTTTAAGTATTGTTCTAGTGAGGCTTATTTAGTTGTAAATGTTAGTACATATCAAGTCAGTGTGGTTTTAGCTAATGCCACTGAAACTTTACAAGATGTGGATATTTTAGTTATGAATCCAGCTGATTCTAGTTCAGTCGCTTATCCTAGTTTAGGACTTTTGGATGATAATCATTATAATTTAATCCCCGGTAAGACAAGTTCAGGCGATAATAAACCATCTTTCTTATTGAGTTTTGATAGTAAGAATGGCGTTTCAACAGTTTATGTTTATTTGGCTTACACTTTGAATGGCACTCGCCAAGAAGAATATGTGGAGTTAACTCCGAAGATCTAATGCGCTTAGATAAGTTTTTGGCCCACTTGGGTTATGGCACAAGAAAAGACACCAAAACGTTAGTGCGTTCTGGTGCTGTTTTAGTTAATGGTGAAAGTATTAAAGATGGTGGTTACATCATTGATGAAAATAATGATGAAGTTGTGGTCTATGATACCAAACTAGATTACGAAGAATACTTATATATAATTATGAATAAACCAAGCGGAGTAGTTTCTGCGACTTTTGATAGTAACTGTGAGACTGTCTTAGATTTATTGCCGGACTATGCTTCAAGAGGCCTATTTCCAGTCGGTAGATTAGATAAAGACAGTACAGGTTTATTACTGCTTACTAATGATGGGCAACTGGCTCACCAACTCTTAAGCCCGAAAAACCATGTTAAGAAGGTTTATGAAGTAAGTTTGGATCAAGATGTTTCTCAAGCTTTGATCCCAGCTTTTAGTAAAGGGGTAGTGCTAGAAGATGGCTACCATTGTAAGAGTGCTGAATTAGTAATAATTGAACCACGCAAGGCTTTAGTTACAGTCACGGAAGGTAAGTTTCATCAAGTTAAAAGAA
>JAQUTO010000116.1 GCA_028694305.1 Bacilli bacterium | reverse complement strand
ATTAACCGGAACCGTACTCGAGAATCTAGCTTTAGAATAATAGGCGGCTAGATTGGCTGCAGAGCGGATGGTGGCTTCACTGAGTGGTTGATTAGAATGAACAATCACGTGAGCACCCGGGAAGTCTTTAACATGGAAAAAGTACTCATCATAATGAGCCAAGCCAAAAGTTAAGTAATCATTTTGGATGTTATTTCTTCCAACATGGATTTTGATGCCATCTGGACTTGTAAAATCCATAACATTATAAGTTATCTTTTTTTTGTTTTTAACTGGCTTTGCTTGCTTTTTAAGATAACCTTGTTCGGCAAGTTCTTGCTTGATTTCTAGTAAACTCTTTGGGTCAGAATCAGTGACTTGAATTTCAAGTAACTCAAAGTATTCAATTAATTGCTTAACTAAATCAATTTGTTCTTGAATAGCAATAATTGCGTTCTTACCTTTGTGATACTTATCATAATATTTTGTGGCATTTTTCGAGACAGAAAGAGCCGGGTTTAGAGGAATAGTAATTCCTTCTATTGTGATGCTAGTTAATCCTTGTTTATCTAAGTCTGCGTAAGTGTAGAGAAGGTCGGCATATTTTTGATATTCAGGTGCCTTTAAAGCATTCTCATAATCTTGGATTAGATTAGTTTGTTTCTTATTGGCTTTTGTGAGTTCTTTTTTGATTAAATGAATGAGCTCACTTGAACTTTCATTCTTCTGTTTTTCTTGAAGTTGCCCTTGGTAGAAATTATAAATACCTTGGTTCCAGACTTCAGTTTGATATTCACCGTTAAAGAGTTGAAGCGGCATTAGATGAAATTCTCGTTTATTCTTAATCATACCAATGTAAACATTGGTAGAGTTCAAAAGTTGTTGCACAAAGCCATGGACATCACTTGTCTTATATTTTGCATTAGTCCACTCAGAATCTAGTAAAGTTGAAACACCATAAAACTGAGTAGAATAAGTTAGATTTGGATTATAAGGCGATGTTAAAGGATCTTGCATTTCTTTTAAAGGTGGGATCCGATACTCAGCTCCAGCATATAAAGTTCTTTTTGTGGCTTCATTTGGGCCCATTCGATGCAGAGCATCAATGATTTTACCATCTTCTTTTACCAAGATTAAATTGGTCATTCTTCCTAAGAATTCTAGATAGAGTTTTTTAGGGATAAAATCACCGATATCATTGCGCTTTGAAACTTCAATTTCTAAGATACGATCTAAGTTACATTGTTTGAAACTACGGATAACTCCACCTTCAATGTGGGTATGTAATAGGTTAATGAAGTGTTCATTAGGTAAATAGTTACGTTGTTCACTTGGAATAATGGTAAAAAAGGAAGCGGTTGGGTTCAAAGATAGTAACAAAGTTTGCCGTTTTCCATCATTATAAAGTTCAAAGGCAAAATCGGTGCTAGATAAAGCACCAATTCTTTCTATTCTAGCGTTAGTTACCTCCTTGGAAACCAAGGTTGTAACCCGTCTAAAAACTAAACCATCAAATGCCATAATTAACCTCTTTTACTTAATAAAGTGATGTTTTTTAAATAAGCAAAATCACTATCATTTTTTCTTAACATATAAATCCAGTTACCATGAATGGTGCCTGGTGTATTAATTCGTTTTGGTCTTGAGGTAATGGCTAAATCAGCCAGATTATAAATGACAAGGTTAGCTTTTGTTAAGGCTAAGACTTGTAATAAGTTCCTCGTTACTAGTTTTGGTTTTTTGGCCTTTGCTACACTTTGAACAAGTTCTTGAGTGTGTGCATCCAAACTCCGATACCAATGCGAGGTTGTATCATTATCGTGTGTACCTAAATAGGCAACACAGTTTTCTTGAATATTATTAGGTAAAAATGGATTATTTGGATTACCATCAAAAGCAAACTGTAAGACTTTCATACCTGGAATTTTGCTGCGCTTTAAAAGTATAGAAACACTGGCTGGAATATCGCCTAAATCCTCGCCGATAAAATCAAGATTTGGAGCGCTTGTAAATAACGCATTAATTAAAGGATAACCTTCACCTTTAACCCACTTGCCATTCAAAGCGGTTGTAGCACCTTTAGGAATGACATAATAGGAATCAAAAGCCCGAAAATGATCGAGTCTAACTACATCATATTTTGAGGCTAGATAATGCATTTTATCTTGAAAATAAGGGTAGTTATTTTGGCGTTCATTTTTAAAGTTATATAAAGGTTGGCCCCAGAGTTGTCCTTCTTTAGAAAAATAGTCTGGTCCTACTCCTGAAATCGCGATAGGTTCTAACTTTTCATCTAGTCTAAAACTCTTAGGATTAGCCCAGACATCAAAAGAATCATAACTCACATACATTGGGACATCACCGATAAGTTTAATGCCTTTCTTGTTGAGGGCTTGTTTAAATTCTACTAGTTGTGTGTTGAAAATATATTGGACAAAGATTTGATAATTAATCTTCTCTTGGTTATTTTTTTGAAACTCAAGAAGAGCTTGGCTATCACGGTATTTATATTTGCTAGGCCAAGCGGACCACTTCTTATGATAGTGTTCATGGAGAGTTATAAAAGTAGCAAAGTCTTTAACCCAAGGATTAGCTTGAATAAAATCACGATAATCATTATTTGGCTTAAATGCAACATAAGCTTTCTTTAACAAATTAGTCTTTAAAACTTTGGCTTTCCGATATGCGACTTGTTTACCATAACTTGTATTTGGTAAGTCTTTAGCCTTTAGTAAGCCTTGCTTAACTAAAAGTTCTAAGTCGATAAGTAACGGATCTCCGGCTTTAGTTGCTAAACTAGCATAAGGCGAATGGTAAGAATCAGGATAAGACAAGGGTAAAACTTGCCAATAACTTTGTTTGGCTTCTTGTAGTTTAGTGGCAAAATCTAAGGCCTCAGCCCCAAAAGATCCAATGTAGTATTTGGATGGTAAAGCACTAATCGGCAACAAGACTCCACTTTTTTTCATAATTAAATCATATCACAAAATCGAAACTAGGCAGTAGTAGCAATTGACTTTAAGTCAATTTTCTTTTACAATGGTAAAAAATAAGGGGTGGGAGTATGAAGAAAAAAGGAAAGCTAATTATTTTTAGTGGTCCAAGTGGTGTTGGGAAGTCAACAGTTAGACAAGAAGTCTTTAAACACCCCGAATTAAATCTTAAATATTCAATTTCAATGACCACTAGAGCACCACGTGAAGGTGAAGTAAATG
>JAQUTO010000115.1 GCA_028694305.1 Bacilli bacterium | reverse complement strand
TAGAGTAAAACATGGTCTAAAGCTTCATTTCTTTGTAAAGCGGCTTTAATAAAAACATCAAGGTTATGCTTGATTTGAGTTTGACCGACATATTCTTTCAGAGTTTGTGGTCGTAATGTTAATTCATAACTCAACTCATCTTGAGTGAGTTCTGCATCTACAATTCGATTATCCATATTATCTCCTTAGTAATTGCAAAGCACGTCTGAGGTATTCTTCTTCTGTCACCAAATTCTCTTTGACTAAACTAGCTAAAACCGTATCAATAGCATTCGCTTTAAATCCTAGACCCTTCAAAGCAGCTTTAACATCACTTAAGACAGCATCATTTTGTGAACTCGTTTTAGCTTGATCATAAACTAATTTACCTTTCAAATCGAGAATGATTTGTTGCGCCGCTTTTGGCCCAATTCCAGGTAACTTTTTTAGATAAGAAGTATTAGATGTTTCGATGGCTTGAATCATATTATCACAACTTGTCTTAGTTAAAAGATTAATCGCTGTTTTAGGACCAATCCCACTAACACTAATTAAACGCAAAAAGAGGCGTTTCTCTTCTTTGGTCGCAAAACCAAATAAAGCGAATTCATCCTCTTTTACTTGTAAATATGCATAGACTTTGGTGGTTGAGCCCAAATGAAAATCATTTGGATGCGAAACTAAAAGTTCATAGCCAACGCCATTGACGTCAACTACTATTCTATCAACTGCGATTTCACTAATTACGCCTTCAAAGTAGTTATACATAATATCACCGGATTAATTATAACATAATTAGGTCTAAAGCACATTGATTTCTTTCAGTCTATCCTCAATAAATTGATTGGTATATAAAGTATAATAATAACCTTTTAATTTCATGAGTTCATCGTGCGTTCCCTTTTCTGTCACTTCACCGTGTTGCACAACTAAGATTAAATCCGAAGATGTGATCGTTGATAAACGGTGGGCAATAACGAAAGAAGTCCGATCTTTCAAGATATTGGCGATAGCAGTTTGAATAACATACTCAGTTTGAGTATCAATACTCGAAGTTGCTTCATCTAAAACCAATATTCTTGGATCAGCAATAATAGCTCTTGCAAAGGAGATTAATTGTTTTTGACCTTGTGAAAGTCTATTACCACCTTCACCAACATCAGTATCATAGCCCTTTTCGAGTAAACCGATGAAACCGTGCGCATTAGCTGCTTTAGCAGCGGCTACTACTTCTTCATCAGTTGCATCAAGCCGACCATAACGAATATTTTCCTTGATTGTTCCACTAAACAAATGTGGTGTTTGCATAACATAACCTAAGTTCTCATGTAACCAACCGATGGAACGTTTTTTGTAATCAACGCCATCAATTAAGATTTGGCCTTCAGTTGGTTGATAGAAACGGCAGAGTAAGTTAACAATAGTCGACTTACCAGCTCCAGTCTCTCCAACTAAAGCAACTGTACTACCCGCTTTAACCTTTAGATTAAAGTGTTTTAAGATCATTGGACTAGTTTCATATTTAAAGGAGACATCTTTAAATTCGACTTCACCTTTAATACTTTCGTAGTTTTCTTTCTTTGGATTAGTTGGTGTTCCATACTTTGCAATAACTTCAGGAGTATCAACTAATTCAGGTTTATATTCAATGATGTTAAAGACTCTTTCTGCTGCAACTTGGGCCATTTTCATGGTATTTGTTACCCGAGCAACAGTTAAGACTGGATCAAAGAAGGAAGTAGCATAGGAAATGAACATAAATAATGTACCATAACCTATCGCGCCATTAAAGACTTCCATACCACCAAGATAAGACATCATGGCAATACCAAAGCCAAAAAGAACTGATAACATTTGATAATAACAAGAACTAATAACGGAAGACCTAATTGAAGCATGTTGGAAAGTAGCAACAATCTTAGAGAAACCAGTTAAGTTTTGAGCTTCAAGGACTAGTGATTTTGAGGTTTTCGCAGCACTAATACCTTCATTTAAAGCAGAACTAACGTGAGATTGAGCCTTTCTAACTCTCCAGGCCTGTTTCATAACAACTCTTCTAAATAACGTTCCGATAACTAAAGTAATTGGTACAACAATCAACATAATTAAAGTTAGTTTTGGACTAGCAATTAACATAAAGATTAAAATAAAGAATAGTTTAAAAACTGCAGCAACTAAGTCACTTAAACCCCAAGAAATAAGTTCACCTACTCTGGAAGTATCGCTGGTCATTCTTGAAAGCAACCAACCGACTGAATACTTATCAAAGAAAGAATAAGACAATTCTTGTAAATGATCGTGACAAGCACTAGTTAAAACTTCATAGATTTTCATCTCAAGTCGACTGCAAGCATAGACATAAACTCGCACTAATACGCCTTCTAAGATGGCCATACCTGCTAATAAAGCAACTAAGCCCCAGAAGCCTTCTGTTACACCTGTTCCAATAAACTTATCAAAACCATAATCAGCTACAAACTTAATGAATAAAGTTTCATTTAAAGTCAATAACACGACTGCAACAAGGCCAATATAGAGTTGGTTCCGAATAGATTTGGTAGTAGCGAAAACCTTTTTCCAAAGTTTCCAATTTATTTTAGTTGATAGATTAATATCATCAAATTCTTCGTACATCTTACTTCACCTCGCTATCTTCACCAACAAAATGGTTTTGGATATCCCAGATATCCTTATATAAACCAGGACGGTTAATTAATTCTTTATGCGTCCCAATTTCTTGAATATGCCCTGCATCCATAACAACAATCCGATCAGCTTCCATAGCTGTAGTTATTCTATGAGTGATAATGATAGTTGTATGTTTTTGATCTCTTTTAGCTAATGCTGCCCGAATCTTAACATCAGTTTCAGTATCAACAGCACTCAAAGAGTCATCAAAGATGATGATAGGTTTATAATCGACCAACATTCTAGCGATAGCAATTCTTTGCTTTTGACCACCAGAAAGGGTGACACCTCTTTCCCCGACCACTGTATTGTAGCCAAGTTCAAAGTGTTCAATATCATTATTAACTGCTGCTGTTCTCGCCACTGATTTAATGACGCTTTGACCAGCTTCAGTAGTTCTAGCATCAGTATTTAAACTAATACCAATGTTTTCAGCAATGGTCTTAGAGAACAAGAAAGGTTCTTGTAATACTAACCCAACTTGCTTTCTTAGATAGTGTTTATTGATTTGTTTAATATCAACACCATCTAAGTA
>JAQUTO010000114.1 GCA_028694305.1 Bacilli bacterium | reverse complement strand
TATAAAAAGCAGTTCTCACTGCTTTTATTTATTTATCGCTAATTCCATAGATCTTATGAAATAATCGAATAAATTCTTTACTATCTTCCTCGCCAAGATGTTTTAAGATAGCTTCCACGCTATTTAAAGCGTGTTCTTTTTGTTTGGTAGCATGTTCCTTCCCTTTTGGGGTAACTGTTACAATTACTTTTCGATGATCTTTCTCGTCTCGTTTACGTTTAACATACCCTTTACGTTCAAGACCCTTTAAGGCAATAGCAATTCTACCACTAGTTAGGCGAAGTTGCTTAGATAATTCACCCGCCAAGACATTGTTATGGAAGAAGGAAAGATAAGTTAAAATACCCGCTTCTCCCTTGCTCATATCTTCTGGTGGAGTAAATGGAGGTTCTGCTCCAAAAGAATCAATCATGAACTGCTCTGCAAGTTTACGATAATCCATCTTGAAACCCCCTTTTATCTTTTACTGAAAGATATTATATGTTTTCCAATTTATCTTGTCAATACTATTTAATCTTTCGAACTGGAAGCCAGATGCCAACCTCATAGTTTGGATCATCCATATCACCTTCAGAATAGCATTCAAAGTCAAAGCCCTTGATGACTTCATAGCCTGAGTTAGGTAGCCATTTCTTATAGACTTCTTTCCATAAGCCTTGCACAGTCTTAGTGCATGGCCCATGGGCATAAAATTTAGCCCATAATGTGGCTGGAACCTTCATGGTTTTAAAACCACTTGGAACCCTCTTAACACATTCTTTAATCGAACCAATCCCATATTCAAATGCCGCACAGGTATCATTGTTATAGCCTTCTAAACAAATACCTAGCATTGGTGGAACAACCTTATCATAGCCCTTCTTCATATACTCATCCCAAAAGAGTGGTATCTCATCCATCGAAGTATCGTTGGTGAACTTCTTTGTTAACATGACAATCTCAAATTCTTTTTCTTGTTCAATCTTGTAATCCATTGTTTTCCCTCCCTTGATTTCAACATTAATTTCTAGGCGTGGGTAATAATTAAGTTTGTGCCCTTTCTTGGCTTCTAATGGTGTACATCCATGAAACCTTTTAAAGGCTTTAGAAAAACTTTCTTGTGTCTCATATCCATAACGTAAGGCAGTATCAATAATTGATAGATCAGGATTGTTATGTAACTGCTGTCCTGCCATTGATAAGCGTCTATTCCGAATATATTCTCCAATAGTGATTGAGGCATAAATTAAGAAGAGACGTTGAAAATAGAAACTGGATAATCCCACTTTCTTAGCAATACCACTAATGGTGAGCGTCTCATTTTCTAAATTATCTTCAACTTCATTAATTGAGATCTGAAAGCATTCTAATAAATTCATTATCTTCCCTCCTAGCACTATAACTATATCTTTTATAACTTAGTAATGTTGGTCAAAAGATGCGCTCTTTTGTCTATTTAAAAGTTTTCCAACATTGAGTTTTCAAAAAGGCACGAATAGAATTTGACTTGTTCTCATAATAATTAATTAACTCAAGTTTAAAGGTGGGCACTAACTGTTCCGGAATAACTAGTAAGCCGGCCCCCTTAGAAATTAAGTAATGATTAGCTAGTATTACCCCAGTTCGCTTATTACCATCATTGAATAGTTGCTTCTTCATAACATAAAGCAAGAGGTCTATTGCTACCTCAACTGGTTCTTTATCTTGAATGCAAAGATGTTGCATTTCTTCTTTTACCACATTTCCAAGTGGAAGCGGTAGTATATAATTTGAGCCACCAATTGTAACTGGGACTTCTCTTAATTTCCCGCCATTAGCAAAGAAGCCCTCATTAACTATACTTGCAATATATGAAGCTAAATAATAATTAGAAGCAGCCCTTAAAACATCAATGTCGAGAATCAACTCCCAAGCATGTTTTAGATTAATTATTTTTTGAATATCGGTTGGAGTAACGCCCTTTACTTTACCATTTTCCAAGATGGTTTCTGTTTGAATAAAAGTAGTGCCTACTCCCTCTAAAACGGCTTGATTGTATATGTTATATTTGAGATTAACTCTACCAAATTCAATATTAAGTAAAACTTGAGGATTGGCTTCGCTCTCAAAGTAACCAAGTTCAATTAAGCGTTTTTCAACATGACGAAGTGACTTAGAAACCTCTCGGTGTTGGCGACAAATCAAAGATACAGAATTAAATAACTCTAAAGAATAAGCACCCACATATGTAGATGTAACCCTGCCAGCCACTCTTTTTCTTAGATAAATGTACTGTTTTCCACTATTAGTCTTAATTGTTGGAGTTCCGTTATAAGCAAAAGAGGCTAATCTAGTTTTTAAATCAGCCCTAGTTGTTAATAATTCTTGAATCTCAATAATCTTATCCATATCAATCTCCTCTTGGGGAACATTATGACACAATTATAGTAAAATGTTCCCCAAATGTCAAATCTAATAAACCCCAGAATTACCTGGGGTTTCAAATTAATTTACTTTTTATAGGGAGTAACAGGATGCGGTCCATCATAGTAGAAGTGCACTCCTAAAACATTAGGACCACTATGATAAGCGTTGGTTGGGCTAGCCACATTGAAGAGAATATTCTTAAATCCCGCCTTCTCCATCTTGGCTCTAACTTCACTAATTACGGACTTATCTTCCATAGTTGAGATATTTAAACAACCAATATGAGGATCAATATTTGGATGAGATTCTAATAAGTCATCCACATATTTTAAGATACATTTCTTGGTTTTACCCCGATATTTCTTGCCAATACCAAATTCGCCACCCTTTTCTGGGTTACAAACAATTTCAGGTTTAATTGAGAAGAGATTGGTACCGTAATAAGCCAAACGACTGCAACGACCACCCTTATATAAGAAATCAAGCCGGTCAAGTTGGAAGGTGCAACTTGCAAATGGTCTTCTTTCAATGATTTTTTTAACCACAGCATCAAAAGGATAACCATTATCAATTAATTCACGGGCATAAATAGCTTGAACCGCCATCCCACCCGAAGTAACTTGGCTATCGATGACAGCAATTCTTGGATTACCATCGGCCACAATACAAGCGTTACTATAACCGGAACTTAAAACTCCAGCAATAGTAAAATGGATGATGTAATCATACTTCTTAAGTAATTGATCAAAGTGCTCTTTGAGTTCTTCAAGGTTACAAGCCGAAGTATGACATAGTTCGCCACTGGCGATTGTATACTTA
>JAQUTO010000113.1 GCA_028694305.1 Bacilli bacterium | reverse complement strand
AAGAAGCACAATTTGGGATAAGCCCAATTAGTGAGGCTAAGAAAGGCGCAATATAGCGATTTTGTTGTAAGAAAGACATTAAAGAATCTTCGCCAATATAATAGATTAAAAGAGAGAAGAGTAGATTCACGGCCAGAACATAAGCAAAAATCTTGAGTGAGTGAATTAAGGGATGGAGTAAATGCTTTTTCCAACTATTGTCACTGGTATGGTCAACTTCATGGCCACAGCAGCCAATATGGATTTCATCAGAATGATGACCACTTGGATCTTCGTGGTGGTCAACTACCTCTTTTTCTTTATGGAAGATTAAATCAACCACAAAACCAATGACAAAGCCGATGATAAACTTTAATAAAATAAATGGGATTAACATCTTGATTTTGGTTGGTTCTGTCAACATGATTGGTAAAGCCTCATCGCTACAAGCAATAAAGACTGCCACCACAGTTCCCATGGTAATGTGCTCATGTAAATATAAGTCGGCAGCCACTACTGAAACGCCACATTGTGGGACCAGTCCGACTAGCGAGCCATATAAAGGGGAGAGTTTTTTATGATTCTCAAATAAGCGTGCTATTTTATCTTCGATAAAAGAGAGCAAAACATAGATGACAATCACGACAGCTAATACTTTAACGCTGTCTAACAAAGCGTCTAATAAGGCATCTAACATTTTGCTATCCTCTTATTACATTCGGTACAAATACCTTGTAAGGTAGTGGTATCAAGATTGACAATAAAGTCATGTTCTTTAGCAATGTGTTCTACAAACTCTTTTTCATCTTCACAAGAAAGATGAATAATCTTGCCACATCTAGCACAAACTAGGTGTAAGTGTTGGTGACATTCTGGCTTGATTAACTGATATTCATTTTCAGCTTTAGTTAAACTATAAGTTTGTTTAAGATATTTTTCTTTGACTAAACTTTCTAAAAGGCGGTAAGTAGTGGTCTTACTAATTCTTAGTTCGTTAATGATGGTAGATGCTGAAATAGACTCATTAGCATTAGTAGTGAAATAAGCCATCATTAACTTCTTTTGTTTTGTTAAATACATAATCTCACCTTCCAATTTGGAACTTAGTTTCATTTTGCACTACTAGAATACTCAATAATTGTTAAAAAGTCAAGTTGAATGCTAGTAAAAGAAAAGATATAATGATAACGAGGTATTTTATGCTTTGGAAAAATAAGTCTTACATTACCATTTGTTCTACGGTTGTTGTGTCAGTTCTTGTCAACATTGTGTTACATTCACTCGTTGATTATTTTAATTTACCTCTTTATTTAAATACTTTAGGCACAATCTTTACTGCAGCCACTTGTGGTTATTTACCGGCCCTATTTGTGGCCTTTTTTACTGACTTAGTTGGCGCGATTGGAAATCCAATCATGCTATATCACGGCTCCATTCAAATCATTATTGCTTTATCGGCGGGAATGTTATCGAGAATGGGCTTCTTTAAGAAACCTTGGAAAATCCTAGTTAGCATTACTTCCTTTGCAATTGTCGGAGGGTGTTTATGGTTTCTAGTTGACTTTATTATTACTGGCTTCCACTTAGCTAATACAGCGACTACTACATTAGCTCAATCCTTTATGGATAAGGGCTTGAGTTTTGTTTCGGCTGAATTAATTGCTAACTTTATATATAACTTTGCTGATAAAGTCATCATTATGGTGCCACTCACTATTGTTTTAAGGTTATTACCAAATCGGATTTTGAAAATCTATCCATTCGGTTATTTATATGCCAAAGCCAATGGCCATTATGTGCCAATAAAACGAACTCATCATCTTTTTGTCGATTTCCATTCCCTTAAAATCAGAATTATTGGTGGAGTAGCGGTCATGCTCTCGGCACTAGGTATTTTAGCTACTGTAGTAGGGACTACAATATACCAAAATTCATTATTTAGTTTGTTAACAGATGAAGCTAATAATGTTTTGAATACTTGTTCTTCTGTCGTTGATCCCGATGAGATTCATGGTTATTTAATTTTGGGAGATCAAACCGCCAGTTATATTGAAACTGAAAATGAATTAAGTGCAATACGCACTAACTTTGCAGATATCGTTGATTATGTTTATGTTTATAAGATAGAAAGCGATGGAGTCCATGTCATCTTTGATATTGATACTCCAACCACTCAAGGCGAAGAGTTAGGGACTGTCATAGATTTTGAAAAAGCCTTTATACCTTATGTTGATACCTTAATTGAAGGTGGCACTATTCCGCCATTGACTACTAATGATACTTACGGCCGGTTATATACAGTTTATCGGCCAATCTTTACTAGTGATGGCTTATATGCTGCTCATATTGGAGTAGATATTGGAATGACGACAATTATACGTGAAATTTATTCCTTTGTTATCAAAAAGATTTCTGTGGTTTTTGCTGATGTCATCATCTTCATTGCCATTGCTATGTCTTATTTCCAGAAGACTTTAGTCGATCCATTATCAAAATTAGCAAAAGCTATGACCAGTTATGTTGATAATATTGATGCTAAGAATAGCGCTGAAACTATTCGCCAACTTGATATCCATTCACGGGATGAGATTGAAGCCTTATATAAAGCTATTTTCCAAACCACTGAAGGTATTGATTTATATATCACTGAAATCAATCGACAAAATAAATATATTGGGACATTACAAGACAATATTATTGTGAGCTTTGCTGAAATGGTGGAGAATCGTGATGCCACTACTGGAAGCCATGTTTATCGAACCGCATTATATGTTCAAACTATTGCCGAAGAAATGCTCAAAGAAGGCTCTTATCCAAATTTACTAACTGAATCTTTTGTTAAAGAAATAACTAAATCAGCACCTTTACACGATATTGGTAAGATTAAAATACCTGATTCTATCTTGGATAAACCAGGAAAGTTGACGCCTGAAGAACGGAAAATAATGGAAACCCATACCACGGAAGGGGCGGCTATTATTCCTAGTGCTTTACAAGGGATTGAAGGAACAAACTATTTAACCACTGCTCAAGATATCGCCCAATCACACCATGAATGGTTTAATGGCAATGGTTATCCAAATCATTTAGCCGGTCAGGATATACCAATCTCTGCCAGAATCATGGCGGTGGCCGATGTTTATGATGCTTTAGTTTCAAAAAGACCATACAAAGATCCTTTCCCAGTCTCCATGGCTGCGGCAATTATTAAAGAAGGCTCTGGAA
>JAQUTO010000112.1 GCA_028694305.1 Bacilli bacterium | reverse complement strand
AAATAACTAATGGCATTTTATCCGACCATTATGATGTAAATCGAAAAACTTTATATTTATCCACAAGAGTCTTTAGAGATGATTCTATTTCTAGTGTCGCTATCGCTTGCCATGAAGCCGGCCATGCGATTCAAGATGCAACTGGCTATAAAGCCTTAACCGTTAGAAACCAAATCTTACCGATTGCTGCTATCTCTAATCGTTTTTGCTGGATTATCATTATTTTAGGGATACTATTCCAATCCTTAACTGCGGTTTATATTGGGATTGGTATGTTTGCTTTAATCGCATTGTTCCAATTAATCACATTACCTGTCGAATTCAATGCTTCTAAACGAGCAATGACCTATTTAGAAGGCAATGTTTTAAGTTATGATGAAGTTAGTGGTGCTAATCAAGTCTTAAGATCTGCTGCTATGACTTATGTGGCGGCGTTATTATCATCAATGTTACAAATCTTTTACTTCCTCTCAATCTTTGGAGGTAGACGTAGATAATGCAATATACATTTGAAGATGTAAAACCCCTCTTAATTTCATTAAATGAGGCTGGTTATCAAGCATACTTAACTGGTGGCTCTGTTAGAGACCACCTTTTGTATGGAAACTTCAATGATATTGATATTACCACAGATGCAAAACCACTGGAAATTGCCACGGTTTTTAACAACAAGCGCTATGATAAATTTGCCGCTAAGTTTGGGACTTTTAAAGGTGTAATAATGGGTTTACCTGTCGAAATTACAACCTTAAGAATGGAATCTGGTTATGTCAAATACCGCCATCCTAGTAATGTTTCATTCATCAAAGACCCAGAACTTGATTCTAAAAGAAGAGATTTAACTATTAATGCCATGTATCTTGATCAATTTGGAACTCTGCTTGATTATCATGGGGGTCAAAAGGATTTAGATAATAAGTTGTTACGTTTAATCGGCAATCCATATGAACGTCTAGAAGAAGATCCGGTTAGAATACTTCGTCTCATTCGTTTTCAACTTGAATTTAACTTCAAGATTGAAGAAGAAACCGAAAAGGCTATGCTAGATAAAAGCCAATTAGTCGATGAAATATCCAGTGAAAGACAAAAAATGGAACTGCAAAAGTTCTTAAAGATTGCAAAACCAAGTGAAATTGAAGTTGCTTTTAAAAAATATCAAATAGAAGTATCAACCAAGCTTTAGTTTTCGCTATAATAACAATGGGGTGTTAAAATGGATAAAAATCAAAGCTTATTAAAGAATTTAGATTGGAAAGCTCTTTTATTAGAGAATTATCGTGATTTGATGTTAACTGAAAATCAAGTCATGCTGATTTTAATGTGTGATTTATGTATCAATAATGGCGAAACTTTAGTTACTCCAGATGCTTTATCATTGAAAATGACTTTGGATTTCAAGGAAATTGATAAACTCTATGCCGCTTTACTTAAAAAAGGCTTCATAAGTATCGTTGATGACGCCTCTGGGCATCAAATTACATCTCTAGATGGACTTAAATCTATCTTATTAGAAGCTTTCTTAACTAATTTTGCTAAGAAAAAGGAAGCCGATAAACCAGATTCAGTTCAAAATAGCCTTTTCGCTACTTTTGAAAACCGGTTTGGGCGTCCTTTAACATATATCGAACTTGAAACTATTCAAACTTGGCTTGATGAAGGTAATTCCCCCGAAAAAATTATTCAAGCTTTAGATGAAGCTATGTCAAAAAGAATAGAAAACATCCGTTATATTGATAAAATCTTACTTGAAAGACGGCAAGCCGAAGAATTTAGTAAAGAAGGCGCAACCACTATAAGTAAGAATTGGCGTAATAATTTAGAAGAGACACAAAAGATCATTGGTTTAAACTGGGTTGATAAAGATGACAAAGATAAATAAGGATGATTTTGTTGCCTTACTCAATCAACTAGTTCCAGATGCTAGATGTGAATTAGATTATCATAACCTCTATCAATTAGTGATAGCGGTTATTCTCTCTGCTCAAACAACCGATGCCTCGGTTAATAAAGCAACACCGTCACTATTTGCAAAATATCCCGACTTTCATAGTCTTGCTAAAGCCAAAGTTAGTGATGTCGAAAAACTAATTAAAACCTTAGGTTTATATCATATCAAAGCGGCTAGAATCATTGAAGTAGCAAAAACAATTATCAATGATTACCAAGGAGAAGTTCCAGCGGATTTTGCCACCCTTAATTCCATCCCTGGAATTGGAAGAAAAACTGCTAATGTAATCTTGGTAGAACACTTCAATGTTCAAGCCTTCCCAGTGGATACTCATATCCATCGGATTGCTTTACGTTTAGGGGTAGCAAAAAAGAGCGATTCAATCACGACAGTTGAACAAAAATTAATCAAATACTTTGGGGATATGGACTATAAAAAGTTACATCATCAACTGATTCTATTTGGTCGTTATTACTGCACCGCTAGAACCAAAGAAAACTATATACAAGAAAAACTAAAAAGTAGCGAATAACCGCTACTTTTCTTTGAAATATAATTCATCTACCGCTTTAAGATAATCAATTCTAATCACATAGCCTTGAGGAACTAAAATACCCTCTTTTTTTATGACTTCATAAGGAATAGAACGACGGGTTGTGTGATTATACTTTTCAACCACTCCAGCATCTAAGATATAAACCTCATTAAAAGCACGAAAACTAACGATTAAAAAGCTGATGCCACCCATGGCTTTAATCCTGGATAAATGCTCGATCTGATGAGCATGAATATTGTGCATTGGGAAGGATGTTTTATTCAAGGTTTCTTTGGCTTCAAAATCAATATATTTTTGCCGATAGATACCATTATAATCCGTTGTACTCGGGCGTTCATAATAAGCCTCAGTAATCTTTCCTTGTTTTAAACCAGTATTGGTAATCTTAACCACCTTGATTGGAGTTGGTTTCTTATAAATAATCGCCACATTCTTGGTTCGATAGATCTCATTTGAAGTATTTATTTTATCTTCAAAAACCATCCCCCGGTTCTTGTTACCATCAAAAGTTTTAGGATGTTGAACCTTTTTATTCTTTTTAACTCCATTTGGATAGTTAATCATTGTTTTTCCCTCGTTATTACTATTGTAGCATAATCTATAAGATTATTTTAGTTGCTTTTTTTATTTTGATTTGCTTTAATATATGTACGATTTATGTAATCGCTGCCTTATAGGTAGAGGAAAGTCCATGCTCGCACTAGCTGTGATGCTAGTAGTGATTGTGCTA
>JAQUTO010000111.1 GCA_028694305.1 Bacilli bacterium | reverse complement strand
TAACCGGGATATTATCTTCATAAATCATGACACTAGCCGCATATGATTGGTCATCACCCTCGACTGCATAGGAAATGACTTTATTGGCTTTTAAAACATAAGTGAAATCATACTTCTCAGCTAACTTGTCCATCTCAATCGATAAGTACTTATATTTATCTACCCCATATTTAGAGGTATCAGTCATACTCGAGAAATTGGAATAGAGTTTGAGGATAGCTGTTGCGTAGTTCGAAGTCGATGAAGATGTATCATCACAAGAATCGGTAGTAGTAGTTTCCTCTTCATCCTCACTTGTCGTTTGTGGGTTAGAAGGACAAAACTTAGCATAAGGTAAGGTTGGGTCTTGGTTAGTGGCATCTAAAGAAGCCGAAGCACTACAACCATAGAAGATATAAGTATTCATATCATTAGCAGGATAAGTGCCATCTAAAATACCAACTAAGTAATTGGCTCCCGCCAGCATCTTTCCTATTTGTTGTTTTAAGATAGTATCGACCATGAATTCCGGCACACCATTCGCTCGAATGGTATCTCTGGCCGCATCAAGTTCAGTTTGATCATAAGTAAGTAACATTTCATCTGTTACTTCGACTGGGTCAAGCACAATATCTTGCCACTCAGTAATTTGAGAATTAAACATATCGGCGATATTTTCTCTAGAAAGAATTTTAGTTTCATTGAGCAAGATTGTCATGTTCTCAGTGTGTTGTTCTTCCATATATGTCTCGGACATCGAATCCATTCTATCTAAAGAAGAATTCATCACAGTATAAATACCAGTCGTAAACATGATTAAAAAGATCAACCCTAGCATTTGAACTTTTTTAGTTTTTAAACCCTTTAAGGAATTAAGAAATAATAACCACATACTCTAGGCCCACGCTATCTTCATAGCATTTAAGACTTTCTTGTTATGCGTAATACTAACTATCTTACCAGAGTTAACTTTAATGACAGTATTCGCCATCTGCGCAATACTAGGATTATGCGTGATGATGATGACTGTTGTCTGATATTTCTTGTTCAAGTTTTGAATGGTTTGTAACACTAACTTACCAGTTGCTTCATCCAAAGCCCCGGTCGGTTCATCACAAAAGAGAACTTTAGGATTTTTAACTAAAGCCCTAGCAATGGCCACTCTTTGTTGTTGACCACCTGACATTTGATAAGGAAATTTATGTTCTTGGCCAGCTAGGCCAACTTCACTTAATAGTTCTGAGATATTTAAAGGATTCTTAGCCAACTGTTGACCAAGTTCAACATTTTCGGCCACATTCAAGTTAGAAATCAGATTATATGACTGAAAGATAAAGCCCAAGTAATCTCGTCTATATTTACAGAGTTCTTCATATTTATAATGGGAGATTTCCTGCCCCATAAATTTAATAGATCCACTGGTGGCATTATCAATACCACTAAGCACGTTCAATAAAGTAGACTTACCACTACCTGAAGGACCAAGGACTACGATGACCTCACCTTCAGACAAACTTAAATCGACTTTATTCAAAGCCTTAGTAATTGTATTATTGACTTTATAGATTTTAGAGACATCTTTTAACTCATAAATAGCCATCTCTACATCACTCCTAAAATACTAGTCACATAGATAAGTTGGGCCAAGTAATAAGTACTCATATAAATGACATTGACCAACTTAAATTGACGGTGAAAGAAATACTTATGTAATAACAAATAATCACTCACAATAAAGAACAAACCACCTAGTGAAATCAAAGATAAACGATTGGCAAAGCTAAGAGTAATCACATAATTTAAACTGGCGGTAAAAGTAAAGGCCACAAAGAAAGCATATCCTGCTACTAAAAAGACTAAGGCTGGACTTTGATTCTTTAAGTTAAACATTGATAAGCGACTTAATAGTAAAATAACCAAGCATAAAACAAAAGGAATTGCCACTAAATACATGTGATAGCCGATGTTAGAAATAAAAGCTGAAGCATAGGCTACTTGTGCAAAGAAGAAAGATACACCCCCATAAATAAAGGTATGGTTCTTAGCTGTTTTCTCTTTTTTATAGTTAATTCCTAAGAAGAAATCACCCAAGAATGAGAAAGCTGCTCCAATTAAAATTGGAATACTATATTCTAATTTATTCGGGTTTAGGATGATGGCAAGTATACCAATCACAACAAAGATGGTACTATCAACCATTTTGATAAATAACCGTTGTCTAGCATTACCAAAGAAAGTTACCAAGATTAAAGCGATAACTCCCGCTACTAATAAACCTGCTAAACAATAAATGGCAATTATCAATTCTTCATCCCCCTAATCTTTAACGCTTCCATTAAATCGGCTTCAGTTAAATGATAGTTTCGATTACAAAATTCACATTTAATATCACAGCCATGATCTTCTTCCAGCATTTCTGCAATTTCTTTTCTGGTCAAAGTAGCTATGCCTCGAATGAAACGTTCTTTTGAACAATCACATTGGAATTTAATTGGTGAAACTTCAAGTATATCTAAATCAGATCCAAAGATGGATGTCGCTAACTTAGTTACATCACCTTCAGCATCTAACATTTTACTAATACTCGTAATCTTTTTAGTGACATTTTCGGCGTAAACAATGTCTTCTTCCTCCGCACTAGGCATGAGTTGGATAATCATTCCACCACTAGTTTTAACACTTTGATCACGATTAATAATCGCTCCAACAACTACCGATGAAGGGGTTTGTTCACTCTTCATAAAGTAGTAGCAGAAATCATCACCAATTTCACCGCTCATTAAGATGACATCGCCCGTGAAATCACGAACTAGTCCCATCTCTTTAATGACTGTTAAAACTCCTAAATCACCGACAGCTTTACCCACATCAAGTTGACCTTTTTTATTCAATGGTAAAGAGACATTTGGGTTGGAAACAAAGCCCCGGACTGTCCCCTTGGCTGTGGCAACCACAAGTAATTGTTCAATTGGACCATTACCCATAATCTTTAAAGTTAAGGAACTCTTTTTATCTTTTAACATTCCAGACATCATAGCTCCCACACTAACTAAACGACTTAAAGCATCACTAACAACTGGAGTTGTGTGATGTAAAGCACATATTTCTTTACTAGACGCACTGCTGTTTACTAAGTAAACACGAATAGGTCTATCTTTAATCAGTCCAATTAATAGTTGGTCCATAATATCTCCTTAGAATTAAAAACGACGTGAATCGTCGTTTTTAATCAATCTTTTCATCTTCGGTAGGAACCTCTTGTTTGGCC
>JAQUTO010000110.1 GCA_028694305.1 Bacilli bacterium | reverse complement strand
TTTAATTGGTAATCCAACAAATATCTTTTTAGGTGAATCATTTGGTATCAACTTTATTGATTATTTGTTTACTATGTGGCCGAGTGCTTTATTAAGTGGGGTAGTTTCTTTTGCTATTATGTTTCTTTTATTTAGAAATAAACTAAAGATACCATTTAAGACTAGTATTGATATAGAAATATCTCCTATTAAAGATGTTCCTTTAATGATTGGCAGTTTGACTTGTTTATTAGTTTGTATTCTTTTAATGGCTTTGGCTAATTTATTCAGTTGGTCATTATGGCTAATTAGTGTTTGTGCAGCATTGGTCTTACTGGTCTTTTCCTTAATCTACATTGTTATCAAGAAAAAACAGGCTCCTTTATTAGGCCATTCCTTAACTAGATTGCCTTATGAAGTAATTCCGTTTGTTTTAGCTATGTTTGTCTTGGTCTTAGCCTTAAAGAAGAGTGGAATTACTGCTTCTTTAGCTGCCTTGCTGGATGCTTACACTCCACTTTGGTCATATGGCTTATCTTCCTTTTTAAGTTGTAACTTGGTGAATAATATACCAACTTCAGTCTTATATCTAGAAGTGATTAGGGATGGAAATACATTAACACAAGCAGTTTATGCCACTATTATTGCTACTAACATTGGGGCAGTTTTAACTCCAGTTGGAGCTTTGGCTGGCATTATGTGGATGGGATTATTAAAAGGACATGGAATATCCTATTCCTTCATTAAATTTATTAAATATGGAGTCTTAATTGCAATTCCTACCTTAGTGGTTGCACTACTATGTCTATATCTCTAGAATGAATAAACGCATTTTTGTATGCATTCTACTTGCATTCATTGACTTAATAGTATAATGTATCAATAGGAGATAACAAATGATTCAAAGAAAAACCACTCAATGTTCCTTAATACTCAATGCAGTGCAAGCTTTGCATACTCATCCAAGTGCGGATGAAGTTTATGCTTATCTTCACGCAACTAAGCCGACTATTAGTCGGGCTACGGTTTATCGTGACTTAAATCGTTTAGCTGAAGAAGGTAAGATTAAAAGAGTAGAAATCACTTCTAGTGCTACTAGATTCGATTATCGTTTAGATGATCATTATCACTTCAAATGCTTAGGTTGTGGGTGTGTCTATGATGTCAATCAAGAAGAAGTTAAAGGATTACCTATAATTAGTGATGCTAAAGGCTTAGCGATTACTGGCTTCGATGTGGTTTTTAAAGGTTATTGTCCTAAGTGTCAACATAAATAGGTGACTGCGGACTTAGTTCCGTACATATATACAGTCAGAAAAGGAGATTATTTATGAGAAGTATTGCTAGATTAGAGTTACAATATGCCCATCGTTTCTATGGTTTCAAAGGTGAAGCCCAATATCTACATGGACATACCGGAATCTTAACTATTGAAGTTGAAGATTCCATCAATAAGGGAGTTAACATGGTCTTCCCATGCAATGAAATTCAAAAAACTGCTTGGGATTTATTAAGAAATTTTGACCACGCCCTTATCTTAAGAGAAGATGACCCATTACTCCCTGCAATTCTCGGTGTTTATGAGAAACAAGGTATTCGTAATGGCGCCCCATCTAATAAGATGAAAGGTCCAGCCTTTAAGACTGAACTTGCCACTGCTTATCCTGAATGCAGAGTAGTAGTAACCAAGGAGACTATGACAACTGAAGGCATGATTAAGATTGTTTATGATTTATTAAAAGACAAGCTTAACATTGCTAAGATCACTTTCTCAAGTGGTGTTAACTGTGCTAGTCAAGAGTATGAAGTCAAGAAGACTATCGCAAGATGCCCATTATGTGGTATTGCTCTTGATGAAAATGGTGTCTGCCCAAAATGCGGATATCGTGCTCCTAAAAAGAAGTAAAAGTAAAGAAAGGTTGGAAAAATCCAACCTTTTTTATTTAAACAAACCAAGGTTGTTTTTTAAAAATACCATGTTATAATGAATTTAGCCCGATTACGGAATAAATGGAGATGACAATAAAATGCATAGTTTTTTGAGTAATAAATTTACTTATGCTAGACCTAATTACTCAATTCATTCTCTTGATGATGTTAAAGGAATAGTGTATAGAGATAAAAATTCAGGAACTGTTTATTCAGGTGCACAATCTAGAATTATTCGATTGACCAAACAAAACCCAAAGCATACCTCAGTATATAATTGGTTCGCTGATGAAATCTATAAATATTTAAATAATGGAGTTATTGAAACAATTAGTTCATTTGATAAATGGCACAAAGATTTATGTTGCTCATTTATTTCTCGTTTAAGCAAAATTGGAATAACCGCAGAGTATGGAATGGCACAAAAGTATGTAAACTTGACTATGAAATATGTTTATTGCTTTGGCGATTCTAATACAATTAATATAAATAAATTTCAGTTTTGCCACGTTATTTTAGATGGTTATACTTATTATCCTTCAAGCAATCGTGCAAAATATAAAGGACGGAACAATTATTCTGGGTATATTATTCACACCCCATTCTATGTTACTGATGTAAAGCCAGTTTTAATTAATAAAAGTTTGACTAGTTGGTCTAAATTAAGTTATGGCCAATACATTGATATACAAAATGACATTAGGGACTATTTTGTTAAAAGACCTTTAACATATGGACATGTCGCTTTCTTAGGTGTATCTAGAAGGGCTACCGCTACAATCACTTCTACATATGTTCTAACTCCATTCGAAGCAGAGTTTTTTATTTGGTGATTATTTAGATTTAATGAAATATACTTTTACATGCAATAATATTTTAGCGTAGGTATCAATAATTGGTATCTACGCTTTTTATATGCTTGTTCTACATACAGCAATATCTTCTGAACCATTGAATAGTGCATTTTATTAAACTCACATTCATTGGTTTTCTTGGTCTTGTAAACTAGAACCTTGCTAATTATTGGATGAGGTTTTATTTTTTCTTATGAAGCTTAATTGGAAAAATTCTTAATTAATCACTTCTTTATGATGCTTTTTTATTTGCTTTATGATAGTCTTTTACCATTCTTTTGGCTTTAGTATCGTAAGCCATAGGACAAGAGGAACAGCCACCAGTTTTTTTACCTTGGAGACGAGGTTTTAGATATCTAAAGAAGATGACTAGGAATAGTAATAGAACTACTATTGCTAGAACAATTAAATTGGTCCAGTTCATATTACAAGGCTATTAACCAGCCAATCGCTCCAATGATACTTGCTAAAAACCAGGCTACTCCAATTTGGAAACCAACTGCTTTAAACATCGCTTTCACGCTTCCTAACTCTTTGCGCATTGCTCCAATAGCGCCAAAGC
>JAQUTO010000109.1 GCA_028694305.1 Bacilli bacterium | reverse complement strand
CTTTATGAAGAAGAACGCTTATAAATAAAAACTAAATCCCCAAATGGGGATTTTCTTTTGTTTAAATAACATATCAAATAATTCCTATTAGATATTTTTGCAAGTTTTGGAGTAAATATCTAATAGATTGCCAAAAAAACTGGCATATGTTATAATCCTATTAGATATTTTTGCAAGTTTTTGAATAAATATCTAATAGAGGTGATTTATTATGGAAATTAAAAGAACAGAATATTTGGAGGAATTAGTGAGACGCCAAGGCAATCATTTGATTAAAGTTATCATTGGTATGCGGCGCTGTGGTAAATCATATTTACTGAATACTATTTTCTATAACTACTTAATTGATCAAGGAGTAAAAGAAAACCATATTATTAGATTTGCTTTTGATTCCGCTTCCAGTTTGAGTTTGATTGGAGAGGATCTTTTAGGCTTAGTCAAAGAAGGCCGGAAAGTTGATCCCAATAAATTCCTGAACTATATTAATGAGAATACTAAGGAAGAAGGAAAGTATTATCTTTTACTAGATGAAGTCCAACTTTTGGATTGTTTTGAATATGTTTTGAATGGTTATTTAAAAGATGACCGTTTCGATGTCTATGTTACTGGCAGCAACGCCAAATTCTTGTCAATTGATATTATCACTGAATTTGCAGGTCGAGGCGATAAGATTTACTTGCAACCATTATCCTTTGCCGAATATCTACCTGCTAGCAAAAAAGATGTGCAGTCAGCGTGGCTCGATTATTATCAATATGGGGGTTTACCTTGGCTTGTGGGGTTAACTAGACCTGAAGATAAAAGGGCCTATCTAGAAGATATCTTCAAAGAGACTTATTTAGTCGATATAATTAGGCGTAACAAGATTAGAAATCCTCAAGAAATGGAAGAATTGGTCGGATATTTAGCGTCTTCAATTGGTTCCTTAACTAATCCAAGAAAGCTATCAAATACTATTAAGAGTGTAAGTAATGTCAATATCCATCCTGATACAATTAAGAAATATCTCAAATGTTTAGAAGAATCATTTTTAGTATCACAAGCACTTCGCTACGATATCAAAGGGAAGAAGTATATTAATACTCCTTCAAAGTACTACTTCTCTGATATAGGATTAAGGAACTCCAGAACTAGGTTCCGCCAACTAGAAGAGACTCATATTATGGAGAATATCATTTATAATGAAATGATTCATCGAGGTTTTGTCGTAGATGTTGGTATGGTTGGTGTTAATGAAAAGGGCAAAGAAAACTATAATCGCAAACAACTTGAAATAGATTTTGTTTGTAATAAAGGCAGCCAACGTTATTACATTCAATCGGCCTTGGCTTTACCTACTCGGGAAACTACCATTCGTGAAGAAAGACCTTTAGTAGATATCAAAGATTCATTCAAGAAGATTATTATTGTTAAAGATTCGCCGACTTATTATAACGATGAGGGAATCTTAATTATGTCAATCTTTGATTTCTTACTTAATCCACATAGTTTAGAACAATAAAAAAAGGGGATTACCCCTTTTTATTTGGCTTTGATATGTGAGAAGAAGTAAGAAGCTAGGGCACCGACCACTAGAAGTATGACAGCGATTAAGCCTTCTAGATCAAAGTTAAAGCCCGGCCATAAGACTAATAAAGAACCGATGATTAAACCTAAAATAACTAAATAAGTTTGG
Organism: Bacilli bacterium; assembly: GCA_028694305.1. Taxonomy (GTDB): domain Bacteria; phylum Bacillota_I; class Bacilli_A; order RFN20; family UBA1709; genus JAQUTO01. The sequence goes on along the minus strand of JAQUTO010000109.1, from coordinate 1,671 downwards.
GTTTTATATTTCTTAAGTAAGACTTTAATTAAATTGGCCCCACCAATTATACCGATTAAACAACCGATAGCAGTTGGGATTAGAATTAAGATATTCAAAGTACTAATAGCATTAATAATAGTTTCATATTGACCTAAGACTAAAAGAGTAAAAGACCCGCTAATTCCAGGAATAACCATCACGAAGGCTGCTAGAATTGAACTTCCTAATAAAGTGAAGAAGGTTCCTACACTTAATTCGGCCACAATCGTATTAGTTGGAGCTTTAACAAAGTAAAGGGCGACCATAACAGCCAGTCCTAATAAGAACCAGACAAAGTGGATTGGTTGAACTTTTTTAACTTCACTTTGTTTAAAGATGAAGGGAAGTCCACCTAAGACTAAGCCCATAAAAGCAAAACGAGTAGCAATTGGATAATTAGCAAAAGCTAGTGTTAGCACTTTGGAGAAAGCAAACATACCAACTAAAGCGCCAATAACAAGACAGAGGATGAACTTCCAATGTTCTTTTATTTTAGCTTTGGCTAAAGAAATAAATTCGATAATCTTTTGGTAACAACCTAAAAGGACTGCCATTGTTCCCCCGCTAAAGCCGGGAATAGTAAAGCAGATCCCAATTAGGATACCTTTTAAGACATCAATTATATATTGCATATTAATCTTTTAAGGTAAAACCAATACCAATGGTGCCTGGACCACAGTGGGCACAGACGTTAATAGAAATTGGTGAAACAATAATCTTATATTCAGGGAAGTTCTCTTTCATTGATTCATTAACTAAATTAGCAATAGTTGGGCAATCAAAGATAACGATATGAATATCCCATTTCTTTGGGTCATAGTTTTTAGATTTAAAATTAGCAACAATATTTGGTAGGAATTGCTTAACAGAGCGGGTAGTTGTTTCTTTTTCAATTGCACCCTTGTTAAAACGTAAGACTGGTTTAATTCCTAGTAAGTTACCAAAAGCAGCGGCAGCAGGAGAAATCCGGCCTCCTCTTTTTAAGTAAGTTAATGATTCTGGAATAAAGTAGATGTTTTCACAGCCTTGTCTAGCAATGCATTCTTTGGCTATTTCCTCTGGAGCGACACCGGCATTATTGAGTTTAACAGCATGTTGAACAGTGGCACCCATATAAGTGCAGACACTTAAAGCATCGACAATAATAACTTTATCGCCATATTTTTCTTTGCAAAGCAAAGTAAACATATTGTAAATTGAAGATAATTTTGAAGAAATTGTGAAATGGATGATTTTCTCATAACCTTTAGCAAAAATCTTATCGAAGAAGTCGTAAACTTCGACAGGGGAAGGGGTAGAAGTCTTAATGCTACTTCCTCCACGCATCATTTTAGCCAGCATTTCAGGATTAATATCAACAGTATCGTGATATTCCTTATCATCAACTATAACATTGAGGGGTAAGACAAAGATCCCCAATTCTTTGATTTGTTCTTTAGATAAAGCGGCAGTTGTGTCACATGAAATTGCAATTTTTGACATAATATTCACCTCATTAAATACTCAATTAGTATACTATATAATCATAAAAATGGCAAATACTATACTTGTGTCAAAGAAGTGTGGACAGGTGTCTAAATATAGTGCGATAAAAGAGCCGAAAATACACATTTTTTCTTTAGTTAGTTTCAACATGTTGAGGAGTTTATT
>JAQUTO010000008.1 GCA_028694305.1 Bacilli bacterium | reverse complement strand
CCAGCTTTTAGTAAAGGGGTAGTGCTAGAAGATGGCTACCATTGTAAGAGTGCTGAATTAGTAATAATTGAACCACGCAAGGCTTTAGTTACAGTCACGGAAGGTAAGTTTCATCAAGTTAAAAGAATGTTTCAAGCCTTCAATATTAATGTGCTAACTTTAAAGAGAATCAAGTTCGGTTCTTTGAGTCTTCCTTCTTCATTAAAAGAAGGAGAGTATCAAAAAATTAGTAAAGAAATGATTTACTAGTTTTTTAGAGGGCGTTATAATAAAGTTGTCCTGTACCAGTAGTGGACGGGAACAAAGGAAGTGATTATATGATTTTAGTTGTCGATATGGGTAATTCTGATATTGTGCTCGGCGTCTATGATAATAAAGGCCAACTCTTGGCTGTATCAAGGACACCATCATTACGCTATAAAAGCGTGGATGAATATGTAGCAACAATTAAGGAATTGCTTTTTTTGAAGGGAATCAAGTTTCAAGACGTTACTGATTCAATCCTTTCAAGCGTGGTCCCGCAATTGACCGCAGTGCTAGCGACAGCGATTAGAGCAGTGATTGGTAAAAAGCCAACCTTATTGGCGCCTGGTATTAAAACCGGATTAGCCATTCACGCTGATAATCCCTTAGAAGTTGGCGGAGATTTAATTGCTGACTGTGTTGGTACCATTAAAAAGTATGGTTCACCAGCCATTTTAATTGATTTAGTAACAGCTACTAAGATTTGTATGATTGATAAGAAAGGTGACTTTGCTGGTTGCATTATTACCCCAGGGGTAAAGGTCGCAACATCAGCACTCGTTAAGACTGCTTCTCAATTACCAAACATTGGCTATGTAGCCCCTAAACATGTTATCGGTAAAAATACCGTTGATAGCATGAATTCTGGAATCGTTTATGGACACGCCTCAATGTTAGATGGCTTTATTAAACGTTTCGAGGAAGAAGTCGGTTATCAGGCTCAAGTTGTCGCAACAGGCGGACTAGCAGGAACAATTATTCCGGCTTGCCAAACCCCTAATATCATCGTTGATAAGACCATCATATTGGATGGCTTATATGAGATTTACTTACGTGAAAGTAAAGAAAAACAAAAAAAAGAAGGAAAAAAACATGCGTAACAATAGAACACAAGAAATGATCGTGTATGCAATGTTTATTGCCATATTAGCGATTCTTTCATTTACACCTTTAGGCTATTTTTCACTTGGAGGCGTGAGTATCACGTTAGTCCATATCGTCGTTTTGATTGCAGCTTTCTTATTAGGACTTAAGGGAGGTATCATTATTGGTTTACTCTTTGGTATCTTCTCAATGCTACGGGCTTGGGTTGCTCCTAATGCCATAGCAGATTATATTTTTAGAAATCCTTTAGTTTCCGTTTTACCAAGAGTTTTGTTTGGTTTATTAGCTGGTGCCTTTGCTGAATTATTAAAGAAGGTTTCACCTAAGAATGCTTTATATATTGCCAGTGGCAGTATTGGAGTAGTGGTCGTAGGTTTAGCCATCATCTATTTTACTTCCAGCAAGAATACTTTAATCTTACAATATGTGGTTCCAATTGCCGCCATTGTTTTGCTTATCGGAGCCATTTTATTAATTGTCTTTGCTAATAAAACGAAAGGTAAGAGTATCGATCAAGTTGCTATGGCTGGATTATGTGGGGTTTCGACCTTTGTGCATACTGCTATGGTCTTACCATTAATGTTTTATTTTGGAATGTCCAATCCTGACACCGCAGTGGCGTTTGGTGATTTGACATTCGGTGCTTTATTTGGGGGAACATTAGCTGCAAATGGCATTGTTGAAATTGTGCTAGCAGTTATCATTGTTCCAGTCGTTGTTTTCGCTTTACGTAAAGTTTATCATCCGATTAAAAAAGAGAAAGGTGAGGTTCATGCAAGTTAACTGTAAAAAAGAGATTAAAAACTATCAAGCTGCGATGATTAAGCACTTACAAGGTTGGGTCAAGATTAACTCAGCTTTGGATGAGAGTAGTGTGGGACCAAATGCCCCATTCGGTAAAGGGCCACACGAGGCTCTAGAGTATATTGCTAAAGTGGCCGAAAAAGATGGTTTTAAAGTTGACCGCTGTGATGGTTATGTGACCGAGATTACTTATGATGTCGGGGCTCAAGATTCCATTGCTATTTTAGGGCACTGCGATGTTGTTCCATTAGGTGAAGGTTGGAAGCACAATCCACTCGGTGGTGAAGTCATAGATAATGTCATTTATGGGCGGGGAGTTTTGGATGATAAAGGTCCAACTTCTGCTGCTTATTTTGCCTTAAAAATTATTCGTGATTTGAAGTTACCTTTAAAGCACAATGTTCGTATTGTGGTTGGAGGTAATGAAGAGACAGGTTCACGTTGCTTATATCATTATTTCCGTGAACTCAAAAGACCAGCACCTAAATATGGCTTTACTCCAGATGCCGAATTCCCACTTATTTATGGTGAAAAAGGGATTATGGGCTATGTTTACAGCGGTAATATCCATGATAGTGTCATTGAATCATTAGAAGCTGGTGTTGCAACAAATGCTGTTCCAGCTAGTTGTAAGTTGGTTTTTAGAAAAGTAATGAACTTAGAAAAAGAATTTAAAGACTATTGTGCAAAGCACAATTTCTCGGGCGATTATCAAAATGATAAGGATGGCAAAACTGTCATCTTAATGCATGGTAAAGCAGCCCATGGTTCTACTCCTGAACTTGGGGTTAATGCTTTAACTGTTTTACTAAAGTTTGTAGCTAATCAAGACGTTTCAGAGATTGCTAACCATTTTGGTCCAAAACTTTGCTGTTATTATGGCAAGAGACTGGGGATTAATGGCTCGGGTCCTAAGATGGGTTATTTAACTATGAATGTTGGGATTGGTTCTATCAAAGATGATAAGTATTATTTCATCCTAGATATTCGTTATCCAATTGACTTAGACTATGCCAAAATTGTCAAGCAATTAGACAGTCAAAAAATGCATGAGGGAAAGGCTAGAGGTAACTCTAAACCATTGTATCTTGACCCTCATTCAAAGATGATTGAAACTTTGCTGAGAATCTATCAAGAGGTCAGTGGTGATTATGAATCAAAACCAATGACTATTGGTGGCGGAACTTATGCAAGATCCACTGAGAATACTGTGGCTTATGGCATGGACTTTTTAACTCATCGTGGCAATGGTACTCAAGGTATGCATTCACCGGATGAAGGGCTTTGTTTAGATGATTATTGGCAAGGTTGCGAGATCTATGTTAACGCTATTTATGAATTAGGAAATTTAGATTAATGCGCCAACGTAACAAGAAGTGGGCTTTACCATATTTAGGAACACTTGATTTTGTTTTTATTAATCGGGTTGAGCCTTTTCATAAGATAGAAGTTACTGCCCCTGCTGAACTCGAAATTGGTTGTGGCAAAGGTGACTTTATTTTGGGCTTAGCCACTAAGAATCCTAAGATTAATTATTATGGGATTGATGGTCAAACCACGGTCTTAGCTACGGCAGGTAAAAAGTTAGAAGAGCAAGAACTAAGTAATGTCAAGTTGGGCTTAATGTTAGCCCAAGATCTTACTGCGGTTTTTGCCCCAGAAACATTTGCCAATATTTATTTAAATTTTTCTGATCCTTGGCCGAAAGTTAGACATGAGAAAAGACGCCTAACTTCACCTAAGATTTTAGCGATAATTGATTCAGTTTTAAAGCGTGGTGGTCAGCTTATTATGAAGACCGATAACCATGATTTATATACATACTCACTTAAGATCATTGAAAAGTTTGGTTATACCATCATTTCTAGTGATGAAAACTATGCTTTTGATGAGAAGTGCGATGCCATGAGTGAATATGAAAAGAGATTTAGAGCCTTAGGTAATCCAATTTACCGTTTAGTGGCTCAAAAAGGAGAGACAAAATGAAACTAAGTCTAAGTCGGCGTGAGATGTTTATCAAAGTAACCCAAGCTCATGGGGTATCCGGTTATGAAAGTGAAATCTCCAAAGTTCTTAAGAGTTACTATGAAGGCTATTGCGATGAAATTATTTATGATAATCTTGGTTCCATCTATGCAGTTAAGAAATCTAAAACCAAGAACCCAGTTCGGGTGATGGTGGCGGCTCATATGGATGAAGTGGGATTTAGAGTAGGTAAAATCAATGGCGATGGAACTTTAAAGTTTTCAAATGTGCCATCAGGTATTTGGGAACAAGTAGTGATGACAAGTCGTTTAACCATTAAGACTCAAACTGGCGAACATATTCCGGGCGTGGTTAATGCAATTGCACCACATCGTTTAACTCCTGAACTAAGAGCTAAACCATTACCAGTTAATATGATGATTGTTGATGTCGGTTGTAGCAGTGCAGATGAAGTTAAAAAACTAGGAATCAATATTGGCGACACCGTTGTTCTAGATGGTGAATTTGTTGAGTTAAATGGTGGTAAACGCCTTTTATCGAAGGCCTTTGATAACCGCTATGGCTGTTTAATGACCATTGAGGCCTTGAAAGCCTTAAAGGGGGTAGAATTACCCTATGACCTATATATCGGCGCTGACGTTCAAGAAGAAGTGGGTTGTCGGGGAGCTCAAACAGCAGCCAACATGATTAAACCTGACTTTGCAATTGTTCTTGACTGTTCTCCAGCCATGGATACAAGTGGCGATGCTTCGGGGTCAGGTGATGGACTCGGACATTTAGGCCAAGGTGTATTAAACCGCTTTGGCGATGGCTCGTTTATTGCCTTTCCACAACTTTTGGCTTGGCAAAGAGAAATGTGCGATAAATGCAATGTTCCATACCAATACTTCTCTTCAACAGGCGGAACTGATGCTGGTTTAATTCATAAAAGCAATGCCGGAGTATTGACTCTCACCCATTGCATTTGTGCTCGAAATATTCATACTTCGGGCTCAATCATTGACTTAGGAGACTATGATGGCGCTCAAAAAGTTTTAGTAGCAATGCTAAGAGCATTGTCTGCCAAGCAAATAGAGCAATTCAAAGAGTCTTCAAGATAGAGAATAAATTATATTTATGACCCCCATAACTTTCCGCTATCATCAAAAAGTTTTTTTCTTTTTTCAATTGCGAAAAATGGCAAAAAAAGCGATTTGAGACTTATAAAGAACAAGAGAAAAGTATCTAAAATTACCATAAAAATTATAAATAAAAGGTGCTAAATCTTCGAATTATAGCACCTTTTTTGCGTTTTGCTGAAAATGTTTTTCTTCATCTATTGACTCGATTCGCTCCTTCCGCACTTCGTTGACTTATTTTGGGGTTAACAACACAATTAGGGTATGTAAACGCTCTCACGAGCAGAAATGTATAAGGAGGGTACAAAATGAGAAATAAGATTATTGAGAAGACCGACATTCGTCCTTTATTAAAGGATGGGATGTCAATTATGATTGGTGGCTTCTTATCAGTCGGATCAGCCGAGACCGTAATCGATCAAGTGGTAGCATCAGGCGTTAAGAATTTAACAATCTATTGCAATGATGGCGGTCTAGGAGAAAAGCGCAACAAAGAAACTGGCGAGTTAATTGCTGGTCCTAAAGGCGCAGGCAAGTTAATTGCATCCGGACAATGCACAACATTGTATGCCACACATATTGGGTTAAACCCACTAATTGGCAAGAAGATGAACACAGGTGAGATGAAGGTTGTCTTAATCCCACAAGGTTCATTTGCAGAAATGATTAGAGCTGGCGGATCTGGACTAGGTGGAATTATCACCCCAACAGGCGTTGGCGTCGATATCATTGAGCAAGCCGAGCATGTATATAAGAAGATCAAATTAGGTGACAAGAAGAAGAAAACATACCTAATTGAGAAACCATTACATGCAGATCTAACTATTATTAAAGGTGCTGTAGTCGATAAGCTTGGGAACGTTTACTTCAACAAGACTACACAAAACTTTAGTAGAGTTATGGCTTATGCATCAGATGTAGTTGTCTGTGAAGCACAAAAGATCGTCGAAAGAGGAGAGATTGATGGCAATGCTATCCATGTCCCTGGCGTTCTAGTAGACTACATCGTAAAGGAGGAAAAATAGTTATGGAAATCACAAAAGAAATGGCTCCTAAGGAAATTATCGCTCGTAGAGTGGCAAAATTCTTAAAGGATGGCGACTTTGTAAACCTAGGTATTGGTCTTCCAACAGAAGTTGCAAAATATATTCCTTCAAAGATTGAAGTTTTATTTCAATCAGAGAACGGGATGGTCGGATTAACTGGCGTTGATCCAAATCACATCGACCCAGATTTGACAAATGCTGGTGGTCAACCATGCGGCGCTATTCCAGGCGCAAGCTTCTTTGACTCAGCGACATCATTTGCTTTAATTAGAGGTGGCCACGTTGACTACACAGTCCTTGGCGCACTCGAAGTAGATGATCACGGAAACCTCGCTAACTGGATTGTTCCAGGTAAGATGGTCCCAGGCATGGGAGGCGCAATGGATTTAGTCGTAGGTGCTAAAACTGTTATCGTCGCAATGCAACATACACAAAAGGGCGCACATAAGATCTTAAAGGAATGCACATTACCTTACACAGCTCTTCACGTTGTCGACTATATCGTTACAGAAGAGTGCGTATTGAAACAAACACGCAGTGGATTAGTTCTTATGGAAATCAACCCTAACTACACTGTCCAACAAGTCCAAGCTGATACAGGAGCAACATTAATTGTTCCAAAGAATGGACCAATGACAATGAAGTTGTAATAGTTTTGTAGAAAACTATAAATCTTTAAAATAATAAAGGGAGAAAAAATATGGCAGACAAAAAACAAAAAAAGGGTAATGGCCTAGTTGCAGGTGCCTGTGCATTAATGAATAAGTATATGCCAGACGCCTTCATCTTCGCTGTTGTTCTTACAATCGTCATCTTGGTCGCAGCTATTATTTATCTGTTTGTCCAAGGTAATCCTACCAACACCGGATTTATCCCTCGTATTGTTAACCTTATTTATAAGGGATGGTACAAAGGATTCTGGAGTCTACTCGCATTCTCTATGCAAATGTCAATGGTCGTTGTTACTGGATCTATTCTAGCTAACACACCAGCTGTCAAGAAGGGCTTAAAAGCTTTAGCTAAGCTTCCAAAGTCTCCTCAAATGGCAGTTTGGCTCGTTGCATTCGTCGCATTAGTCACAGGTTGGCTAAACTGGGGCGCATCACTTGTTATGGCAGCTATTCTTGCAAAAGAAGTTGCTAAAGAAGTTAAGGGTGTTCACTATGCTCTATTAGTCGCCGGTGGTTATATTGGATTAGGTATCTGGCACGCTGGTTTCTCAGGATCAATTCCTCTTCAAATCGCTACAGCCGGAGCAAAAGTTGGTGCAGGAAGTGCAAACGAATGGGTTTCCCCAGGTATTGCATTTAACCAAACAATCTTTGCTGCATACTGCTTAGTTCCAAATGCTCTATGTATGATTATCATGCCAATTATCATGATGAAAATGCATCCAACACCAGACAAAGTTGTTACAGTCGATCCAAAAGTTTTCGAGGGTGATGACGTTAAAGAAGAAAAGTATGATAAGAAAAACGCTACTCCAGCAGTGAAGATGGAACATTCAAAAGTTCTCAACTATATCATTGTTGCAATGGGCGCTCTCTCAATCTTTATGTATTTCTTCAATATGGCAAAATCTCATACAGCATTCTCAATGAGTCTTGACTTTGTCAACTTCTTATTCTTAATCGCTGCTATGGCATTATTTAAGACACCTATCGAAACTGTTAAGTCAGTTAACGCAGTCGCCGCTGGCGCTGCTGGTGTTATGTTACAATTCCCATTCTATGGTGGTCTATCTGCTATGATGACATATAATGAAGCTGGAAGTAAGTCCTTAGCTAAATTATTATCAGATGTCTTCGTTAGCATTTCTACACCTTTCACATTCCCACTTTGGATTTTCTTAAGTGCTGGTATCGTTAACTTCTTTGTTCCATCAGGTGGTGGACAATGGCAAGTTCAAGGTCCTATCATTATGAACGCGGTTCAAGATCCAAAATTCAAGGAATCTGTTGGTGAAGGTAAGGCCGCTATGTGTATCGCATGGGGCGATTGCTGGACAAACTTAATTCAACCATTCTGGGCATTACCACTATTGGCTGTTGCTAAGTTACAAGCAAGAGATATCATGGGATACTGTGTCTTATTGCTATTCGTAGAATTCGTTATTGTCGCATTAAGTTTACTATTCTTATAGATAATAATACTATTAGTTTGTAGTTCTTGCGGGGAACCTACGTCCTCGCAAGGCTATGAATTGATATAAATGCTTGTTTACATCAAATCGATTAATTTAAGGCCTAAACCACGTGCTGAAATTAGTCCTTTTATCGTGAGATGTACACTTGCTACAGTATTTCCTCCGGTGCAAACCGGGGGTTTTTTGTGCAAAATTGCCTCACAAAAGGCTCCTATTGTCTGAAAAAACACTTAAAACACTGGTTTTTCAGAAATTTTTATTGACTTTTTCGCTTTATTATTCATAATAAAGGTATGTAAACGCTCTCAAAAGCAAAAAAAATATTGTAGCAAGGAGGGTAAAATGAAAAATAAGATTATTGAGAAGACCGACATTCGTCCTTTATTAAAGGATGGGATGTCAATTATGATTGGTGGCTTCTTATCAGTCGGATCAGCCGAGACCGTAATCGATCAAGTGGTAGCATCAGGCGTTAAGAATTTAACAATCTATTGCAATGATGGCGGTCTAGGAGAAAAGCGCAACAAAGAAACTGGCGAGTTAATTGCTGGTCCTAAAGGCGCAGGCAAGTTAATTGCATCCGGACAATGCACAACATTGTATGCCACACATATTGGGTTAAACCCACTAATTGGCAAGAAGATGAACACAGGTGAGATGAAGGTTGTCTTAATCCCACAAGGTTCATTTGCAGAAATGATTAGAGCTGGCGGATCTGGACTAGGTGGAATTATCACCCCAACAGGCGTTGGCGTCGATATCATTGAGCAAGCCGAGCATGTATATAAGAAGATCAAATTAGGTGACAAGAAGAAGAAAACATACCTAATTGAGAAACCATTACATGCAGATCTAACTATTATTAAAGGTGCTGTAGTCGATAAGCTTGGGAACGTTTACTTCAACAAGACTACACAAAACTTTAGTAGAGTTATGGCTTATGCATCAGATGTAGTTGTCTGTGAAGCACAAAAGATCGTCGAAAGAGGAGAGATTGATGGCAATGCTATCCATGTCCCTGGCGTTCTAGTAGACTACATCGTAAAGGAGGAAAAATAGTTATGGAAATCACAAAAGAAATGGCTCCTAAGGAAATTATCGCTCGTAGAGTGGCAAAATTCTTAAAGGATGGCGACTTTGTAAACCTAGGTATTGGTCTTCCAACAGAAGTTGCAAAATATATTCCTTCAAAGATTGAAGTTTTATTTCAATCAGAGAACGGGATGGTCGGATTAACTGGCGTTGATCCAAATCACATCGACCCAGATTTGACAAATGCTGGTGGTCAACCATGCGGCGCTATTCCAGGCGCAAGCTTCTTTGACTCAGCGACATCATTTGCTTTAATTAGAGGTGGCCACGTTGACTACACAGTCCTTGGCGCACTCGAAGTAGATGATCACGGAAACCTCGCTAACTGGATTGTTCCAGGTAAGATGGTCCCAGGCATGGGAGGCGCAATGGATTTAGTCGTAGGTGCTAAAACTGTTATCGTCGCAATGCAACATACACAAAAGGGCGCACATAAGATCTTAAAGGAATGCACATTACCTTACACAGCTCTTCACGTTGTCGACTATATCGTTACAGAAGAGTGCGTATTGAAACAAACACGCAGTGGATTAGTTCTTATGGAAATCAACCCTAACTACACTGTCCAACAAGTCCAAGCTGATACAGGAGCAACATTAATTGTTCCAAAGAATGGACCAATGACAATGAAGTTGTAATAGTTTTGTAGAAAACTATAAATCTTTAAAATAATAAAGGGAGAAAAAATATGGCAGACAAAAAACAAAAAAAGGGTAATGGCCTAGTTGCAGGTGCCTGTGCATTAATGAATAAGTATATGCCAGACGCCTTCATCTTCGCTGTTGTTCTTACAATCGTCATCTTGGTCGCAGCTATTATTTATCTGTTTGTCCAAGGTAATCCTACCAACACCGGATTTATCCCTCGTATTGTTAACCTTATTTATAAGGGATGGTACAAAGGATTCTGGAGTCTACTCGCATTCTCTATGCAAATGTCAATGGTCGTTGTTACTGGATCTATTCTAGCTAACACACCAGCTGTCAAGAAGGGCTTAAAAGCTTTAGCTAAGCTTCCAAAGTCTCCTCAAATGGCAGTTTGGCTCGTTGCATTCGTCGCATTAGTCACAGGTTGGCTAAACTGGGGCGCATCACTTGTTATGGCAGCTATTCTTGCAAAAGAAGTTGCTAAAGAAGTTAAGGGTGTTCACTATGCTCTATTAGTCGCCGGTGGTTATATTGGATTAGGTATCTGGCACGCTGGTTTCTCAGGATCAATTCCTCTTCAAATCGCTACAGCCGGAGCAAAAGTTGGTGCAGGAAGTGCAAACGAATGGGTTTCCCCAGGTATTGCATTTAACCAAACAATCTTTGCTGCATACTGCTTAGTTCCAAATGCTCTATGTATGATTATCATGCCAATTATCATGATGAAAATGCATCCAACACCAGACAAAGTTGTTACAGTCGATCCAAAAGTTTTCGAGGGTGATGACGTTAAAGAAGAAAAGTATGATAAGAAAAACGCTACTCCAGCAGTGAAGATGGAACATTCAAAAGTTCTCAACTATATCATTGTTGCAATGGGCGCTCTCTCAATCTTTATGTATTTCTTCAATATGGCAAAATCTCATACAGCATTCTCAATGAGTCTTGACTTTGTCAACTTCTTATTCTTAATCGCTGCTATGGCATTATTTAAGACACCTATCGAAACTGTTAAGTCAGTTAACGCAGTCGCCGCTGGCGCTGCTGGTGTTATGTTACAATTCCCATTCTATGGTGGTCTATCTGCTATGATGACATATAATGAAGCTGGAAGTAAGTCCTTAGCTAAATTATTATCAGATGTCTTCGTTAGCATTTCTACACCTTTCACATTCCCACTTTGGATTTTCTTAAGTGCTGGTATCGTTAACTTCTTTGTTCCATCAGGTGGTGGACAATGGCAAGTTCAAGGTCCTATCATTATGAACGCGGTTCAAGATCCAAAATTCAAGGAATCTGTTGGTGAAGGTAAGGCCGCTATGTGTATCGCATGGGGCGATTGCTGGACAAACTTAATTCAACCATTCTGGGCATTACCACTATTGGCTGTTGCTAAGTTACAAGCAAGAGATATCATGGGATACTGTGTCTTATTGCTATTCGTAGAATTCGTTATCGTCGTTCTATGCTTACTATTCTTATAGTATCAAGCATTTAAAATTCGTAGGTTTATAATAATATGATTTGTATCTCAGGAGGAACCTACGTCCTCCTTGAGATTAATCATTTATTCATAGACCATCTTATTATGATACCCAATGCAAGATGTTTATTAAATCATTAGTTCCAGGCCAAAAGCACGTGTTGGAATTAGTAATCAAGTAAGCATTAAGCTTCTAATGAATATCAGAATATGAGCGTTTATTTAGCTACATTATTCCTCCGGCGCATAACCGGAGGTTTTTTTTATGTTCAATTGACAAAGAGCGTGTATTAGACTAAAATATAAATGTAAGTGCTTACATTATTTAAAAATGGGCATTTTGCTGAGGTGATAGCATGGAAAATAAAAAGAGTCGGGCCACCATTTATGAGGTTGCTAAAGAGGCAAATGTTTCTTTGGCTACTGTTTCGCGTGTCATTAACGGCAAGGGTAATGTTAATGAAGAAACAGCTAAACTTGTTAGAGATGCTATTACTAAACTTGGTTATATACCAAGCGATCAAGCTCGAGGATTAGCAACAAGTATGTCCGCTAATATCGGAATTGTTTTACCATCAACTAATTATGTTTATATCAATAAGATTTTGGCTGGCATGTTAGATGTCTGCAAGATTTATGGTTATCGACCATTACTCTTTACTTATGAAAATGTTGAAGATGCCGAAAGAGCTGTTGATAGCGTTATTGCTTCAAGAGTTGAGGGCATTGTTATCTTTAATTCCCAACTCGAAACTGCTGATGTGAAGAAGTTCACTAATATTTCTTTACCAGTAGTTGTCATTGGTAATGATAGACTAAATGAGCGGAATGCTTTGGTTAATACCGATAATGGCACACCACTCAAGAATTTTATTGAAGCTGAAGTTAAGAATGGAATTAAAAAGATTATCTTCTTAAGAGATCCAAATAAAGATTGGCATATGACCAATGGTTATGAAGATGCTATCTTAGAAGTTTTAAAAGACAATAAACAAGTTGTTTATGAAACCAAAGAAATCAAAGACTCATATATTCCAATTTATGAATACTATGTAGAATACTTTAAGACCCATAAACCAAATCATGAACTCTATGTTTGTACACGTGATACTTTAGCTCATGCTTTAGTTAATGCGGGAGTAGATTTAGGCTTAAAGGTTCCTGATGATTATGAAGTTATGGGAATTATGGGAACGAAAGATTCCAGGAAGTGCCGTCCACAAATTTCATCAATTAAAGCTCCTTTATATGATTTGGGCGCATATGCGATGCGAATGTTAACTAAGATGCTCACTTCAACATTAGCAGCAGATAAGTACATTTATGTCTTGCCGGCTGAATACATTAAAAGAAATACCACAAAAGTATAGTTTGTGTTATAATGACGTCATAACGATGAACAGGACGATTTTTAATTAGTTTTTTAGCGAGTTAAGGGTTGGTGAAACTTAACAAACAAGTTAAAATGATACACCTGGGAGTTAACGTAATGCTGCGTTAAAGCAAGAATGAAGGGTATAGTCAGTAACTGATTATAAACTAAGGTGGTACCGCGTAACTTACGTCCTTAGAGTGATTTCTAGGGACGTTTTATTTTGGAGGAAAATATTATGAATTTAATGGAAGAATTAACTTGGAGAGGATTAATCAAAGATGTAACTAGTCAAGAAGTAATTGCCAAATTACTGCAAGAGAAGTCTCCGATTTATTGTGGCTTTGATCCGACTGGCCCATCCTTACATTTAGGTCATTTGGTTCCAATTTTAGTCTTAATGCGCTTCCAAGCTGAAGGGCATAAAATCATCCCAGTAGTGGGTGGTGGAACAGGCTTAATTGGTGACCCATCTGGCCGCAATAGTGAGCGAAAACTTTTAACACTAGAAACTAGTTTAAAAAACGCAGAGGGGATTAAATCTCAATTAGCAAAATTCCTCGATTTTTCGGATATAAATAAGACTGAGATGGTTAATAATTATGACTGGCTTGGCAAGCTAAATGTCATCGATTATTTACGTGATTTTGGTAAGAATTTTCCAATCAATTATATGCTAGCAAAAGATACTGTTCAGTCTCGACTTGAGACGGGTATTTCTTATACCGAATTCTCCTATATGATTATTCAATCCATTGATTTCTATACCCTCTATAAAACTAAGGGTTGCCGCTTACAATTAGGAGGTAGTGATCAATGGGGTAATATCACATCGGGGGTCGAACTCATTCGTAAAACTACGGGTGATAATGATGTGGCCGGAATTGTTATGACTTTGATCACAAAAGCCGATGGCACTAAATTTGGTAAGTCAACTGGAGGTTCCTTCTTCTTGGATCCGAATATGACTCCTCCATATAGTATTTACCAATATTTCTTAAATACAGGTGATAAAGATGTCATTCATTATTTAAAAGTCTTTACCTTTATGGATAAAGATACCATTGAAGATTATCAAAAGAAAACTGAAGAACATCCAGAACTAAGAGAAGCACAACGGGCTTTGGCTGATACAATGATTGAATTCATTCATGGTAAAGAAGTCTTAAAAGAAGTCCAAATGATGTCTAGCGCCTTATTTGGTGGCGAGATTAATAAACTCAGTTATGCTCAACTTCAAGTCTGTTTAAATGGTGTCCCTTCGGCTTCAATTAGCGAAGATATGCCTTTAATTGATGCTTTAGTGTTAGTTAAGGCAGCTTCATCTAAACGAGAAGCAAGAGAGTTACTAGGTAAGGGAACTTATAGTATTAATGGTGAAAAGATTGCTGATTTAGAGTATGTTTTATCTAGAGATAACGCCATTGAAAAGAAGTTATTTGTTATTAGAAGAGGCAAGAAAAATTACTTTATGATTGAATTTAAATAGGTGGCATTGTCACCTATTTTTCGGGAATAATTAAAGATATTGATAAATTCTATAAAAAATGGTTATAATAAAGGTGAAGGTGAGTTTATGGATATCAAACAGATCGTTTATTTCACAGAAGTAGCAAATCATCAGAATTTTTCGACTGCCGCCAAAAAACTAGGGGTTACACAACCCGCTTTAAGTGCAGCAATTAAGAAACTAGAGACCGAGTTTGGTAGTAACCTCTTTTCTTATGAAAACAAACAATTGAAATTAACCGATGTTGGCCGCGATTTTTTAACTCTTAGTCACAAACTTATCAATGACTACGATGCCTTAGTTTTATCAATGGAAGAATTGACGGCCCAACAAATTGGGAAAATCAAGGTCGGGGTTCCATTGATGGTTGGTCGTTACTTTGGTAAAGTATTTAGCGATTTCAAAAATAGTTTTCCTAAAATTGAAATTCAGGTTGTAGAAGATACTTCTATGGCCTTGGCCACTTATGTTTCCAATGGCGATATTGATTGTTCATTTGTTATCTCGCCAGTTTCTTTGGCGCAATTTGATATTCATGATGAAGTTAAAGATAATTATGTTTTAGCCGTTTCAACCTTAAATCCTTTATCAAAAAAGGACTATGTGGATTTTTCAGACTTAAAAAAAGAAACTTTTGTCTGTTTCAATGACCAATTTTCAGCCACGCGTAGGTTGATGAGTAACTGTGATAAAGCGGGCTTCTATCCTAAGATTATGGTTTATAGTAGTCAGTGGGATTTTATGATGACACTAGTGGATTCTAATCAAGCTGTCTGTATGCTGCCACGCCCAATTGTCAATGCTTATCATTTATCGACAATTAAGGGCCTTCCAATCAATGAAGGTGATGATGATTATACGGTTTCGTTAATCACAAAGAAGGGTAGATACTTGTCGAAAACAACTAGGTTATTTATTCAACACGTCAAAAGTTTCAATCAACATTAAAAAAAAGGAGCAATTGCTCCTTTTTAATTAGACTAAGCGGTTGTAGTATTCAACGATTTGTGCAACATCAATCTCAGGATTGAGTTCACCACGTTCAGGTTTACGAATAAATGTGCCTTCCATTTTAGCTTTATCGAAAGAGACAAAGGCTAATGGAGCACTGGCAACTTCTAAAGCTTCGGTAACCACTTTTAAACTCTTTGACTTCTCACTGAGAGAAATCTTGGAACCTGGTTTAACTAAGTATGATGGAATATCAATTTTCTTACCATCAACTAAGATGTGACCATGGTTGACTAATTGACGAGCTCCTCTTCTTGTTCTAGCAAGACCCATCCGATAAACTAAGTTATCAAGACGTGACTCTAGAATGAATAAGAATTCATCAC
>JAQUTO010000108.1 GCA_028694305.1 Bacilli bacterium | reverse complement strand
ATTAAACTATTATATTCTGGATAATATTCATCCATCTCACCCTTTTTATATAAAGTAAGTGACATAGGCGCAGCAAAAGGGATGACAATCTCGCCATCAACCACTAGATTAGCAACTTGGTTGGTTGTTACTTCATAATTAGTAGAACAACTGGTGAGTAGACCTACTAAGAGTAACAGTGTCACTTTATGTTTCATGTTTCCCTCTTTTTATTGCAAGAAAAGCCATTGAACTAATCAATGGCTAAACTCTTAAAACTTAAATGATGACTTTAGTTCACAAATTCGATTGAAAACGAGTTTGGCTGGACTAGAATCAGTATCAACACAATAATAGCCATTTCTGACAAATTGATATTTAGACTCAATTGGAGCATCTTTTAAAGTCGGCTCAACATAACCCATAACTTTAATTAAGGAATTTGGATTAAGTTTCTCTTCAAATGGTAAATCTTTATTCTCAGGAGTTTCATCTTGTAAGAGTGGTCCAAATAATCTAAATTCGGCACTAATAGCAGTACTGGCTTCTACAAAATGGATATTTCCATTTGGTTTTCTACCCTCAAACCCACTCCCAGATTTAGTGGCTGGATCATAAGTACAGCGTAGTTCAATTATTTCACCATTTTTATCTTTGATAACTTCATTACATTTAATAAAATAAGCATGCATTAAACGAACTTCAACATCTTTAGCGAGTCGCTTCCACTTCCGGTTTGGCATTGTTTCAATAAAATCAGCTTTTTCAATATAAACTTCTCTACCAAATGGTATTTTATGGCTTCCTAAAGTTTCATTTTCAACATTATTTGGCACATCCATATATTCAATTTGACCTTCAGGATAGTTAGTAATAACTACTTTTAATGGATGAATTACTGCATTATAACGATTGGTTTTTAGTTTTAAATCTTCCATTAAGAAGTAATCAAGTTTTTCATATGGGGTTTCAGAATTAATTCTTGATAGCCCAGTATCAGCCACAAAGGTCTTGAGTGCTTCTGGAGTATAACCCCGGCGACGTAAACCTCTTAAAGTTGGTAAACGTGGATCATCAAAACCACTGGCAACGCCCTTTTCAATCATTAATTTAAAATAACGCTTAGACATAATAACATGGGTAATTGAAAGTTTCCCAAACTCAATTTGGTGGGAGACATGCGGCATTTCACATTCCCGAATACACCAGTCATATAAAGGCCGATGGTTTTCAAATTCAATAGTACAAAGTGAATGAGTAACACCTTCAATACTATCTTGTAATGGATGAGCAATATCATACATTGGATAAATACACCATTTATCCTTAGTATGTTGATGTGAAACATGCAGAATTCGATATAAAACCGGGTCCCGCATATTAATATTTGGGCTCTTCATATCAATTTTAGCTCTTAAAACTTTCTCGCCATCTTTAAATTCACCATTTTTCATTCTAGTGAATAAATCTAGGTTCTCTTCAATAGTTCTATTCCGCCATGGTGAGTCTTTCCCACCTTCAGTTAATGTCCCTCGAGTAGCAGAAATCTCTTCTGCACTTTGGTCATCAACATAGGCTAGACCCTTTTTAATTAAAAGAATACAGCGTTTATATGTCTCATCAAAATAATCCGAACCAAAACAAACATGTTCTGGCTTATAACCTAACCAAGCAATATCATCTTGGATGCCTTGGACAAACTCTTCACCCTCTTTGGTTGGGTTAGTATCATCAAAACGGAGATTAGTCGTTCCACCATAAAAATCAGCCAAATCAAAATCAGTCATAATTGCGCGGACATGACCAATATGTAAATAGGCATTTGGTTCAGGAGGAAAACGAGTCACAATCTTGCTAACTCTTCCTGCTTTTAAATCATTCTCCATGATTGTTTTGATAAAATTCGAAGTTTCTGCCATAGTCATCACCGTTCTTTTCTTACATAGTCTCTATTTTACGGTCTTTATGAGTTTTTTTCAACACTTATTACCGTGGGCGAGTATAATATACTCGTCAAGGGGTTGATTTTATGAAATTTAATTTTTATTGTGATTATAACGTTGGAGGTCATCCTGACATTTTAACTAGTTTAGCTACTTATACTTATGAAGCCAATATTCCTTATGGTTTAGATGAGCATTCAAGTCATGCCACCAAGTTAATTCGTGAAGTTTGTAATAACCAAAATCTTGAGGTTTATTACCTTAGTGGTGGAACGCAAGTTAATTTAACTTTCTTAAGCCATGTCTTACAACCCTATGAGAGTGTCATTGCTTGTGAAACAGGCCATATTAATGTTCATGAAACTGGAGCCATTGAAGCCACCGGTCATAAAGTCAATGCTGTTAAAGGTGTGAATGGTAAAATGACACCTGAAGTCATTGAAAAGTGTGTTTTATTCCATGCCGATGAACATATGGTTTTACCAAGAGTAGTCTTTATCTCTCATCCAAGCGAACTTGGAACAATCTATTCCTTAAATGAACTCAAAGAATTAAGAGCAATATGTGATAAATATCAACTTTATTTATATCTGGATGGAGCCAGACTATCTTGTGCCTTAAGTGCCAAAGATAGTGATGTTACTTTAGTAGATATTGCCAATTTATGCGATGCTTTCTATATCGGTGGCAATAAATGTGGCGCTTTATTTGGTGAAGCACTCGTAATTTCTAATCCTAGTTTTAACTCTCATTTTAGAAACGCCATTAAACAAAAAGGAGCCATGCTAGCAAAAGGCTTCCTCATTGGTATGCAATATGAAGTTCTTTTCAAAGATAATTTATACTTCAAACTGGGAGCTCATCAAGATGAAACAGCCCAAACAATTAAAAAGGCCTTTGTTGAGAAAGGCATTGAGTTATTTCAAGATAATCCGACCAATCAAATCTTCCCTATCTTAACAAAAAAACAATATGATAAGTTAGCTGAAGATTATGAATTCTCCCTTTGGGAAAAGATCTCAGATGATAAAATAGTAACAAGATTTGTCACTTCTTGGGCCACGCAAAATATTGCGGTTTCTGCCCTAGTTAATTCAATACAAAATCTCTAACAGTTTGCGATTACTTCAGTTTTACAGGAGTGGGAATCACTACTCCCCCTACCTTTCCTAATATAAAAGGAGCTTTCGCTCCCTTGCTAACTAATAAAATACATTGTCCGGTGTATTTTCTATGATTTTGTCGGCCTCTTTATCTATTTCTTCGCTAGTAATAGCCGACCCTCGCTTTAAGGCCAGCGAATATAGCCTTATATAATCTTTGGTTCCAAACTCGTATAATTGTGGCAGGTCTTCGTTAAACGCCTCTCTGTATTCTTCGGCAAGAGTTTCTCTCATTTCTTCTAACACTTTTGCTATTCTTTCTTGTTCCATAAACTACCCTCTTCTCTCTTTAAGCGACTT
>JAQUTO010000107.1 GCA_028694305.1 Bacilli bacterium | reverse complement strand
CTCCTCTCGCTTCATTATCCCAATATGGTGAACCAAGTCCAGTTAAAGCTGGCACAAAGTAAACTCCATCAGTAGTGGCAACATCGGTGGCCATTTTAGTGGCTTCAGAAGATTTCTTCATCATTTTAAAGCCATCTCTTAAGAATTGAATAACACTGCCACCAATATAAACTGAACCTTCTAAGGCATAAGTAACCTTACCTTGATAACCTAAAGCAATAGTAGTTAATAAGCCATTCTTAGAATAAACTGGCTTCTTCCCTGTGTTCAGGAGCAAGAAACAACCTGTCCCATAGGTATTCTTGGCTTGACCACTTTCAAAGCAACATTGGCCAAATAAAGCCGCTTGTTGGTCGCCCGCATCTCCACTAATTGGAATAGCATAACCGGGAGCAAAATCAAGAGTAGCATACCCATAGATTTCACTACACTCTTTCACGCTTGGTAAGATACAACTTGGTATTTCAAATAGATCAAGCAATTCCTGATCCCATTTTAAAGTATTGATATTAAATAACATCGTTCTAGAGGCATTAGTATAATCAGTCACATGGACCTTACCATTAGTTAATTTCCAAATTAACCAAGTATCAATGGTTCCAAATAAAAGCTCACCTTTTTTGGCTTTAGCTTTGGCACCTTTAACATTCTCAAAAATCCACTTAATTTTAGTGGCCGAGAAATAAGGGTCAATTAATAGACCGGTTTTATGATGAATTAAGGTTTTATGCTTTTCATAACGATTAGCTATTTTGGAGGATTGGCGCGATTGCCAAACAATGGCATGATAAATTGGTTCGCCCGTCTTTTTATCCCACAACACAGTGGTTTCTCTTTGATTAGTAATTCCAATCGCAGCAATTTGTTCTAACTTAATTCCCTTTTTAATAGTGACACCAACAATCGTTTGTTGGACAGCTTTCCAGATTTCATTAGCATCATGTTCAACCCAACCCGGTTGCGGGAAATACTGGGTGAATTCCTTTTGACAAGTCGCAATATTATGACCATTCTTATCAAACAAAATGGCACGTGTGCTTGTTGTCCCTTCATCAATTGCTAATAGATATTTTTCCATCATAGACACCTCTTTTTTATTATAACACAGGCTAAAAAAAACTTATACATTAATGTATAAGTTAATTTTTAAGATATTTATCGAAGAAAGTCTTAAGTTTAGCATCATAGAAACCTTTAGAAACGGTATCTTTATAAACTGAATATAACATCGTTTGTCCAATATATGGATTATCGGCAAAGTAGGAACCTGTGATGGTCATCTCATATTCTTTGTTCTCATTCATAGTATAAGTTGCAATATCATTGAAATAGACAAACATCTCTTGCATAACCCCATCTTTATAATACTGTAAGGTTGGAACTTTCCCATTCTCATAACTCACAAACTGGAATTCAGTAGCAAAATCAATCCAATTATTCCAATTCACAATATCGGTTTCATAGTTTTCACTACCCTCCACTGGTTTGGAACTTGGTTTATTCTCCCGCCATTCATTAGTTTCAATATAATAAAGTTGTTTAGTATTTTCATTATCAACAATGTAATTAGTTAAGAAATTATTGTAAAGATATGAACAATCTCCACATTTCTCCCAACCATAATAAATCACAAATTCATCACCATTAGAAATCTTGGTGCTAAGTTGTTCTCTTGAAACACTGACAATTGGGGCAACAATAGCATATTCCTCAATGGTCTTCTTTAAACCATCGTAACTATCAAAGACTTCACTCTTACTATTTGGATCTTCTTTGAAGATGACTTCTCCATCTTTATAGATAACTAAAGTTGGAGTGTATTTATAATCGACCACTGAAGTGACCGTACTTTGCACTAAATAAATGTCACTACCCGTATCCGCCACATATTGATTAATAATTGGTTTAAAAGCAGTACAAGAGGTGCAAGAACGAGATCCTAACATAATAATAAAACTATCTTTATTTTCAACTTTAGTAGCAAAATCTGTCCCAGTTATTTCAATCATACTGGTAGCTTCTTGAGTGGCAGGTAAAATAATCTTTTCTGCACGCGATAAACCCTTGGAACCACAGCCAGTTAGTCCCATCACTCCTAAAGCTAATGCTAGCATAATCTTAATTCCTCTTTTCATTCTTCTTCCCCCTTACCCTCATGACTAATAGTTTAACATTATTTCTCATTCTTTGCAACTGAACTTGGCTTATTTCTAAAGACAATAAAGCAAAGCCCCACTGTGATTAAAGCCACAATAGCTGTAATCAAGAAAGTACGTTGATATAAACTGACCCCAGTTAAGTTACCACCAAAGACTTGAATAATGAAGTTATAAATCTTATCACCAAAGAAGATTCCAACCGCAAAGAAAGTTTGGAAAATTCCCATAGCAACTTCTCTTAAATTGCGTTCAAAGTGGGATAAAGCAATTCCAATTAAAACATTATAAGTTAAACCATACCCAATCCCATTTAAAGCATAGGAAATAAAGAGCAAAGTTGGGTTAGTAATGAAGGACCCAATCAAAGAGAAAATACCACTTAGGATAACCCCAATAATCAAAGTCCATTTTACTCCAATCTTCTTCGTTAATAATGTCCCCATTAAAACTCCCGAAACCAATTGAGTAACTGAGAAGACAACTCCTAGATAAGCTACTCCCATTGGATCCATATTAATCAAGTTAGAAAAATTAGTCATATTGGAACCACTGGTCGCAAACTTAATAAAGGAAATTAAAACTCCCACCACACAAACAATCATAAAACTCTTGTTAGTTAAAGCAATTTTAAAGTTCTTTACACTGAAATTTCTCTCTGCTGGCCGTTGTTCTTTGATAAATAATAAAACAACCAAACAAATAACAGCGGTAATCGCACTAACCGCCCACAAGAAGGTATAGTTACGTGGTGTATTCATCGTCGCATAATATTGAAATGGTGCTACCAACAATTCGGCAATTAAAGGGGCAATTGAAAGAATTGAAACCGAAGCCATTGCCTGGTCTTTTTTAAAAGTATCAGCGAAGATAACATTGAACATGGCTAGTAATGATGCTCCAAGTCCAAAACACAAGGAAGAGAATAATAAAGTTTGATAACAAGGATTAACAAAAACTAAAATCGATGAAACAATTGTTAATCCCAGTGATAAAGCAATAAAGAATTTACGAGTTCTAAATAAGTCGGCTAAACCAAAGAATGAGATTCGAGCAAAGATGGAAACAAGGCCATAAGCAGATGCCACAGTTGCCGCCATTGCTTCGCCTAAATTAAGGCCACCAACTTCAGTCGATAAAGCCGCAAAAGCTTTTCAATAATCCCGGGCCACAATAATTGAGAACCAGAAACAAACTAATAAAATAAAAATTAGTATTTGATAATTACTTAAATGATATTTTTTGGCTAAAACT
>JAQUTO010000106.1 GCA_028694305.1 Bacilli bacterium | reverse complement strand
TCTACAATGTTTTTTTATTGTTTATAATCCTATTCTTTTCGTGTACTTCTTATATAGGAGTGTGATGAATAATAAGTTAACCACGATACCAATTAAGAAATACACATAAGTGTTTAATAAGTAGTCTGCAGGTATGAGTGAAATTGATACCATTCTAGCTACCCAAAATCCAGGAACAATCCCTAATAATAATTCAGTCCAGTTAGTAATGAAGATGGCTGCGACTGGAATTAATAGAATTAGCCCAGAACCTTTCATAACAACAAACCCTTCGACTTTATTCGATGCGAATGCATTGACGAGTAAAGCAACAATTGGTGCTTGTAAGCTTGATAGAATCGCGATTAAAAAAATGTCTAGGATACTTGCATCTAAAAAGTTTGTAACAAATATAACCAATAGCGTTGCTGTTAAGCCAAAAAAATAGCTGATCCCAAGTTTGATTATAATATAATTTGATACTTTAATTGGTGTAATTCTTAGAGAATAAAGGACTTGGTCATCTTGATCATCCAGCAATGTAAATCCTGTAACCGCACCATAAATAAATGCGGTCATCATGATAAAGACTAAAACAACGATATTTGCAACTAAAT
Source organism: Bacilli bacterium (assembly GCA_028694305.1). GTDB lineage: Bacteria > Bacillota_I > Bacilli_A > RFN20 > UBA1709 > JAQUTO01. The sequence continues at coordinate 2,842 of JAQUTO010000106.1, read as the reverse complement.
CTGATGCATTTTCTTTTAAGTATGGGACTAGCCATAAAGATACTAGCACCAATATTAAAGGATAAAGCATGAAAAACATATACATCTTGTCTCTCAAGATACCTTTAATCTCATGTAAAAATATACGTTTAAACATCCTTACACCCCACTTTGCTTAACGGCATAGTGCTTGTACTTAGGATAAATATAAAAGAAATAACCTAATACCGTTATGGTAATCAATATACCAAATGATAGACCGGCTTCTAGTTTAAAGTTTTCAACTAGACCCGATTCAATCATATATGTGGATGCCTGGGTTGGCGATATTAATAGTACATATCGCCAGAAATCAGCTTTAAATAAAATACCAAATTGAAATAATGCGGATGGGATGGTAAAGATAAAACTATAAGTCATCACCATCATTAACATGGAAGTAAAATCCTTCGCATGATATGAAAATACAAATCCCAATAAACTATGGCTGAAAATAGAAATTAATAAGCCCAATATTAAAAATAGAAAATTCACTTCTATCCCTCTTAAAAAGTAAAACACCAACACTATTAACAGTGATGAAAAAAGCATATGGACTGTATTGGCAATCGCCTTTGATAGAATTTGTTCATGGTAGGTAGTTGGTGTCACTAAAATTGTAGAAATCGTTTGTTCCGATTTCTCAAAAAACATAATAGACCCGACAAATAACATACTCATCATAGTGGCATCCACCATTAAGATGAATGGTAACATTTGATTTAAGATGGCATCGTCTTCAATAAAGAATAACACCAAGAACCAAATGAAGGCAACCAAGATACTAATGGTAGTTACTTTATACTTGTTGAGTCTAATTAACTCACCTTTGGTTAAAAATAATAATCTACGCATGATTAAGCCCTACACCTGTGACTAAAATGAATATTTCTTCTAAGGTCGTTTCACCAGTATGGATAGTTTCTATCTCTTTTTCTTTTAAGAGTTTGAAGAATGAATCATTGTCATTTAACCCATTCATCTCAAAGGTCTCTGATACTGTTTGGTTATTTCCCTTATACTCAACTTTTATCGTTCTTTTCCCATATTTGATTTTTAAGTTTCTTGGACTATCTATTTCTTTAATTTGACCATCGACGATAAAGGCGACTCTATCACATAATTGGTCAATATCTGCCATAATATGTGATGTAATAAAAACAGTACCTCCTTGTTTTTGATACGCTTTAATCAGGTTTTTTAAAATCATCGCATTGGCAGGGTCTAAGCCGTTGGTTGGTTCATCTAGGAATAATATTTTTGGGTTATTTAGCATCGCTCTAACGAAATTTAATCTAATCTTCATCCCTTTAGAGAATTCGCCAACCATCTTATTTCTATCTTCCCATAAACCTACACTTTTCATTAATGCTTCAATATCCGCGTGAGTTTTATACAATTTTAAAAAAAAGTCAATATTTTCCATAGCTGTAAGCTTAGAGAAATGAATTGGCATTTCAAAAGAAACTCCAATATCTTCATAGAAAGATTCATTTAGTTCAACTAAGCTAATAGAATCATAAAAAATGCTACCTTGATAATGATCTAACAGTTTGATTAGAATCTTCTGCGTTGTACTTTTGCCTGCACCAGATGGCCCTAAAAAGCCGAATATTTCCCCCTTTTTAATCTCAAAGCTTATCCCTTTGATGGTTTCTGATTGATTTTTTGGATACGTAAATCTTAAGTCTTTTACACTAAACATGATTTATAATTCCTTTCTTAAATATATCTAAAACTGTTTTAATACTTAATACCCATTCAGATTCATCTAGTTTATGATAAATGAATGAATCAATTGTTACTTTGTTTAAAAAATCCATGATGATACTTGCTAATACTTTTGAGTCTAATTCTGGTCTAATTAAACCTAATTGTTGGTCATGTTTGATCCAAGACTCGTAGATACTTAAAATTTGTTCAAACCCTTGTTTAACGACATCACTATTTTGATATATTGGGGATGACATCATGAACTCGCCTGCTTTAACAAACTTAGGATAATCCCTTTTAAAATTGAGACCTGCTAAGTATAGTGCCTCAACTCTTTCAATGAATGATTTATCGGTAATCGTAAAGATGTCTTTAAAATAAATCATCTTGGTTTGTCCAATATAAGTCATAAAGTAATGATACATGTCGTCTTTATCGTTAAAGTATTGATAGAAAGACCCTCTTGGAATTGAAGCCTGTTTGATGATGTTTTGAATGTTGATGTTATCATAAGTAGTCCTTGATAACTCATCGGTAATGGCTTCAATGATTTTTTCCTTTTTGGATAATTTTAAGTTGTGAAATGTTTGAGTTGGCATATTTCCTCCAAATGTGACAAGTTTGTCATATGCATAGAATACGCCTAAAAATTGTCCTTGTCAAGCAAAAAAGAATCCAATTAATAAGATTCTTTTTGTTAGATACTTAGTTTTTAGTAAAGCGTTGCGCTCAAATACTACCTATAACGATAATTGATGTTTAATCCCACAAAAACCAAGCAAATCGCGTAAAAACTTATTCACATATAGAATTTTGCCCAAAATTTAAGCGATTTTTCAAGTCAAAAATAACTAGTTTAAGTTATAAAAAGCCCTTATTAAAGCAAAAAAGGCTTGATACGAATTTTATCAAACCTATGCTTCTTATATGGATTGCGTAACCTATTTTAATACAATTACGCACTCTTAATAGGATTTTACGCACCCTTGTCAAAATCTACGCACCCCAAAATTATGGCTTAATATCGACCTTTTATTTTTGAAGAAATTTATAACAGTGTTTTCTTTGTGTCAAAATAGATTATTTCCATTAAATCAATACTGATTATCAA
>JAQUTO010000105.1 GCA_028694305.1 Bacilli bacterium | reverse complement strand
AAAGGAAGAACGAACTACATAACCTGGATGATCGCCTTCAACTGATAAACAGCCTTCGCCACCTTTTAAGTAAGCGGGGCGAACTGATTTTGAAATAATTTTAGGATTAATAAAAGAAAATTGAGTTACTTGAGCAACATTGCCTTCTTCATCGCGGTATTCAATATAGATTGCAAGCATTCTTTTAGCAATACCCAATTGATTACAGGCCAGTCCTACTCCCGGCTTAACTCCCATTTCTTCAGCGACTTTATCATCGCTAGTGATAACTAAATAGTTATGGAGGAAATTAATAATCTTTTCATCTTCAGCGCTGAGTGGAAAAGGCACTTCTTTTGATTTTTGTCTCAAAACTGGATGTGGATCTTTCACAACAGTATAGTCAAGTTTTTCCATTTTAACACCTCCAACCATTTGATTATAACATTTGCAAAATTAGTCTGCAAACATCATGCTCATTAGAGTATACTATAAATGAGGAAGAAAATGGGAAAAGAAGAATTATTGGCGACAACTTACACAATTCGTGATGAACTAAAAAAGAATGAATTAGTGCAAAAAAGTAAAGCCTTAGAAAAAGAAATTATGGCTGATCCAGAAATCATCCCTTTTATCATTGCCTTTAAAAATGCAGAAGAGCGATATAACGATGCTGTTAGATTAAAACTAGCAAATCAAGCAACTTACTCTAATGAAGTGAGTGTGGCTAAAACTAAACTCTACAATTTACCAAAAGTTAAAGAATACTTTAAAAGTGTTAATGCTACCGAAGAGTATTTAGGCGAGATTGCTAATAAACTTTTTGAGGGTATTATTTATGATATTGGCTTAAAGCAAAGAATGGTGAAGCGCTAATGAGAATTGTAGCAGGACAATATGGCGGTAGAACTATCAAAACACCAGAAGGGCAAGATACTCGCCCAACTTTAGAACGGGTCAAACAAGCCATGTTTTCGAGTATTCAAAATGATATTCCTGGAGCGACAGTTTTAGATTTGTTTAGTGGTTCGGGGAGCCTTGGTATTGAAGCTTTATCTAGAGGTGCAAACCTCGTTATTTTTAATGACAATAATCCGGAAGTAGTAGCTTTAATTGAAGAAAACTTAGCCACTCTAAAAATCACTAAAAACTATGAATTAAATTGTTTAGATTATCAACGTTTATTAGAGCAACTTGCCAAGCGGACAATTAAGTTCGATGTGGTCTTACTTGACCCACCTTATAAAGACTTAATTAATCAAGAAATTGTTTCCAGTTTATTGCGCCATAATAACTTAGCTGAAGCTTGCGTTATCATCATCGAAACTGACCGCAAAACACCAAGCGAAGATATCGTTGGTTTCAAGAGGAAAGAGCATGCTTTTGGTAATGTTAAATTTAATGTTTATCGGCGTTAATTGGATCAATATAAATTGTTTTATAACTCTTTAAAATGACTTGCCCAAACTTATAACCTTTGGGCTTTTTAATGTTTTTAACTTGAGTATAATTAACCGGAACCGTACTCGAGAATCTAGCTTTAGAATAATAGGCGGCTAGATTGGCTGCAGAGCGGATGGTGGCTTCACTTAATGGCTTATTTGAATGAACAATCACGTGAGCACCTGGGAAGTCTTTGACATGGAAGAAGTACTCATCATAATTAGCTAAACCAAAAGTTAAATAATCGTTTTGAATGTTGTTTCGACCTACATGTATCGAAATGCCATCAGGACTTGTAAACTCCATAACGTTATAAGTTTTCTTTTGTTTGTTCTTAACTGGCTTTGCTTGCTTTTTAAGGTAACCTTGTTCAGCGAGTTCTTGCTTGATTTCTAATAAACTTTTTGGGTCAGAATCAGTGACTTGAATTTCAAGTAACTCAAAGTATTCAATTAATTGCTTAACTATATCAATTTGTTCTTGAATAGCAATAATTGCATTCTTACCTTTGTGATATTTATCATAATATTTAGTGGCATTTTTCGAGACTGAAAGAGCTGGGTTTAAAGGAATAGTAATTCCTTCTATTGTGATACTTTTTAAACCGGTCTTTTCTAAGTCGGCATAAGTGTAGAGGAGGTCAGCATACTTTTGATACTCAGGCGCTTTTAAAGCGTTCTCATAATCTTGTAAAAGATTAGTTTGTTTTTTAGAGGCTTTAGTTAGGTCTTTTTTGATTAAAGGGATGAGTTCACTTGAACTTTCATTCCTTTGTTGATCTTGGAGTTGACCTTGATAGAAATTATAAATACCTTGGTTCCATCTTTCGGTCTTGTATTCACCTTTAAAAAGGTGCAGTGGCATGAGATGAAATTCTTTTTTATTTTTAATTGTACCAATATAAATATTGGTAGAGTTCAAAAGTTGTTGCACAAAATCATGAATTTCTGGCGTGCCATATTTTTCATTATTCCATTCAGCTTCTAGTAGAGTTGAGACTCCATAAAACTGGGTGGAGTAGGTCAGATTTGGATTATAGGTTGCGCTTAAAGGGTCTTGCATTTCTTTTAACGGAGGAATGCGATATTCTGCTCCAGCGTATAAGGTTCTTTTAGTGGCTTCATTTGGACCCATTCGATGCAGAGCATCAATGATTTTACCATCCTCTTTAACTAAGATTAAATTAGTCATTCTCCCCAAGAATTCTAGATAGAGTTTTTTAGGGATAAAATCACCGATATCATTGCGCTTTGATACTTCAATTTCTAAGATGCGATCTAAGTTACATTGTTTGAAGCTACGAATGACTCCACCTTCAATGTGGGTATGTAATAAATTAATGAAATGTTCATTAGGTAAATAGTTACGTTGCTCACTTGGAATAATGGTAAAAAAGGAAGCGGTTGGATTCATAGATAAAAGCAATGTTTCACGCTTTCCATCATTATAAAGTTCAAAGGCAAAATCAGTGCTGGATAAAGCACCAATTCTTTCAATTCTGGCGTTGGTTACTTCCTTGGAAACCAAGGTTGTAATCCGTCTAAAGACTAAACCATCAAATGCCATACATTAACCTCTTTTACTCAAAAGAGTGATTTGTTTTAGATAGGCAAAATCACTATCATTTTTTCTTAACATATAAATCCAGTTACCATGAATTGTGCCGGGTGTATTAATTCTTTTTGGTCTTGAGTTAATGGCTAAATCAGCCATGTTATATATCACAAGATTAGCGCTAGTTAAGGCTAAGACTTGCAATAAGTTTCTTGTTACTTGTTTTGGCTTTTTGGCCTTTGCTACACTTTAAACTAACCCTTGAGTATGTGCATCCAAAGAGCGATACCAATGAGAGGTAGTATCATTATCGTGTGTACCTAGATAGGCGACACAGTTTTCTTGAATATTATTAGGTAAAAATGGATTATTTGGATTGCCATCAAAAGCAAACTGTAAGACTTTCATTCCCGGAATTTTACTGCGCTTTAAAAGTTTAGAAACACTAGCTGGAATATCGCCT
>JAQUTO010000104.1 GCA_028694305.1 Bacilli bacterium | reverse complement strand
AGTAATTAGAAGCCAAGGTATGATTGAACATACTTTAGACATCTATAAAGAAATTGGTGCTTCCTATGTTAAAGATGGGGCTACTTGGTTAAAATCAACTGATTATGGTGATGATAAGGATCGGGTTTTAATTAAATCAGATGGTTCTTATACTTACTTAGTTCCAGATATTGCCTACCATATCAATAAACTTCAAAGAGGGTTTGATTACTTGGTAGATTTACTTGGAGCTGACCATCATGGTTATATTTCTAGATTAAAGGCTAGTATTATGGCTTTAGGTCAAAACTCAGATGTTTTAAGTGTTGATATTGTGCAAATGGTGCGTCTTATTAAAGATGGCCAAGAGTTTAAGATGTCAAAACGAACAGGTAATGCTATTACATTAACTGACTTAATTGATGAAGTCGGGGTTGATGCAGCTCGTTATTTCTTTGTGGCTAGAAGTGGTTCAACTCACTTAGATTTCGATATTGGTTTAGCTAAATCTGAGTCAAATGAGAACCCAGTTTATTATGCTCAATATGCCCATGCTAGAATGGCTTCAATTCTTAAATCCAGTTTGGAATTAAAAGAGCCTTTACCTACGACACCTAATTTAGAATTATTAGTGGCTCAACAAGAAACCAATCTTTTGTTGACCTTACAGGCTTATAGTGATGTTATTAATGAAGCCGCTAGTACTAGAGAACCATACAAGATTGCAAATTATATTCAACAACTTGCACAAAACTTCCATTCATTCTATAATGAGTGCCGTGTTATTGATGCTGATAACCTCGAACTTAGTAGTGCAAGACTCTCTTTAGTCAAAGCCACCAAGATAGTTTTAAAGAATGCACTTGCTTTAATTGGAGTCAGTGCACCAGAAAGTATGTAGGAGGAATAAACATGTTTGATAAATCAATGGTTTCAATCGCTTATACGACAATTGCAAAACATAAAAGACCAGTTCCGTTTGTAAAACTTTATCGTGAGATTGCTAAAGTCTTAGAATTAAGTGAAACGGACAAGGCTAAGTATATTTCATCATTCTATACGCAATTAACTTTAGATGGTCGTTTCTTAAATGTCGGTGATAATGCTTGGGATTTAAGAGCACGTCATACTTCTAGTGAATCTCAACTCGATATCAATGAAGCTTATAAAGATGATGACGAAGATAACGAAGTAGCTGAAATTGGTGAAATCGCCAAGGAAGAAAGTAAAGAAGAAGAAAGTGAAGATGAAGAAGATTCGAGCGACGATGATGACGAAGATGATGATGAAAACGCTGTCAAACGTGAAAATGCCAGTGAACTTGTCGGCTTTGAAATTGTTGGCGATGAAGATGACGATAAAGTATTGAAATAATTATTTTAATTTGATAGTATATATAAGGGCACACTCAATGTCTCCTAAGGGAGACATTTTTTTATTTAAAAAATCAGGGATGGTGAGGGTATGGCCAAATATTTATTTGTAACTGGTGGCGTTGTTAGTGGCTTAGGAAAAGGCATGACTGCAGCCTCATTAGGGATGTTACTTAAGAGCCGTGGTTTAAATGTTTTTGTGCAAAAGTTTGATCCTTATTTAAATGTGGATCCGGGCACAATGTCACCACTTCAACATGGTGAAGTCTTTGTGACTGCTGATGGCACTGAAACTGACCTTGATTTAGGCCATTATGAACGCTTTATTGATACAGAACTCAATAAAAACTCTTCAGTTACTTCTGGTAAAATCTATCTTTCTGTTTTAAATAAGGAAAGAAAGGGCGATTATTTGGGGGGTACTGTCCAAATTATCCCACATGTTACAAATGAAATTAAAGATGTTATATATAAAGCTGGCGCTCAAAAAGGTGTTGATATTGTCATCACTGAAATTGGGGGTACAGTTGGTGATATTGAATCTTTGGCCTTTATTGAAACCATCCGTCAATTACGCTCTGAACTAGGCAAAGATAATGTTATTTTTGTTCATACTTCTTATATACCAATGATTGATGCGACAGGCGAGTTAAAGACCAAACCTACGCAACATAGTGTTAAAGAGTTACGTTCTTTTGGTATTCAACCAGATATTATCGTTTGTCGTTGTTCTCATCCATTAACCGAAGACTTAAAAGCCAAAATTGCTTTGTTCTGTGACGTTCCACGGAAGGCGGTTATTGAGGCTTGTGACTCACCAACTATCTATGAAGTTCCAATGGGCTTAATGCAACAAGGAATGGATGATATTGTTTGTGAACAATTGGGGTTAGTGACTAAACCAAGAGATATTTCAGCTTGGGAAGACATGTTACTTAAAGTTAAAAATGCTCGTCATGAAGTTGAGATTGCTTTGGTTGGTAAATATATTACTTTACATGATGCTTACCTTTCAATTATGGAATCACTCCATCATGCCGGTTATGAATATGGCACCAAAGTTATTATTCGCTGGATTGATGCTGAAGAAGTCACTGACTTTAATGCTGATGAACTGCTTAAAGGAGTTTGTGGTATCTTAGTCCCAGGGGGCTTTGGAACTAGAGGTATTGAAGGTAAGATTAGTGCGGCTAAGTATGCTAGAGAGAATAAAATCCCATATTTTGGTATTTGTTTAGGCCTACAAGTGGCTTGCGTGGAGTTTGCAAGAGATGTTTTAGGCTATGCTGATGCTTCGTCATTGGAATGGAATCCAGAAACATCTCACCCAGTTGTGGCTTTATTAGATGAACAAAAACAAGTCGTTAATAAGGGTGGTACAATGCGTTTAGGTAACTATCCTTGCTCCATCAAAAAAGGGACTAAAATTTATGAATTCTATCGCGAAACTATGTCCCAAGAAAGACATCGGCATCGCTATGAATTCAATAATCAATATAAAAAGGACTTTGAGGATCATGGCATGATTTTTGCGGGGACAAGCCCAGATGGCAAGATTATGGAAATGATTGAACTTAAGGATCATCCTTGGTTTGTGGCAACGCAGTCTCATCCTGAGTTTAAATCACGACCAATTCGGCCTCAACCACTCTTTGAAGGCTTTGTTAAGAGTGCTTTAGACTACCAAAAAAAGCATATTGCATAAACTAAGCTTTTATGCTATTATTATTAAGCAACTTACTTTGATACACGGTTATCAAGGCGGAAGGAGAGATACTAAATGAAGAAAGATATTCATCCAAAGTATTATAAGGCAAAGGTCATTTGTACTTCCTGTGGCGCTGAATTTGAAACCGGCTCAACTTTAAAAGAAATTAGGGTTGATAGCTGCTCAAATTGCCATCCATTTTATACAGGAAAGCAAAGATTTGGTAATGCTCAAGGTAGAGCAGAAGCCTTTAAGAAGAAATACGGAATTAAATAAGAATCGTCCCATGCTGGTTGCATGGGACTTTTTTTCAGTGTAAAATATCTATGAAAGGGAGAGAGAATATGAAGAGAAAGAAAACCCCTAAGTTAATTTTGGTTGTGCCTTGTTACAATGAAGAAGAAGCA